>JAFUWR010000286.1 GCA_017471125.1 Clostridia bacterium
CGTGCGCGTTGTCACCGTGCTGCCCGGGGAGCCCACGCGCTACCGCGTGGTGTGCGTCTACGGCGACGCCGGCGACCTGAAGACCGGCAACAAGGGCAACGGCAAGGCGGTGTTCGCCGAGGCCTACGACCCCGACGGCACGCAGCTCTTCGCCCAGACCTGCCTGATGAAGCTGTCCGGCCACAGCAGCCGATTGGAGCTTTCGCAAAAGGCGTTCTCCCTGCGGGTGAAGGACGAGTACGGCGTCGGCTGGTTCGACGCGCCGCTGTTCAACAACCGCGGGTACGAGCGCTACAAGTCCGTGGTGATGCGCTCCTCCGGCCAGGACTGCAACCAGACCCACATGCTCGACTCCATCCTCACGTCGCTGGCCGCGGCCACGGGCGTGTTCTACCAGGAGACCGAGGTCTGCACCGTTTTCGTCAACGGCGAATACTGGGGCATCTACAACATGCGGGAGCGCGTGTCGCCCCAGTCGTTGGCGCAGTTCCACGGGTGGGACAAATGGGACAACGTCAACATCGTGGAGGACAGCGGCGGCGCGGCCTACGCCGACGAGGGCAGCGCCGAGGGCTACCAGCAGCTGCTCCAGTGGGTCAGGGGCCACGACTTGTCCAGCGACGCGGCGGTGGACGAGCTCGATACGATGATGGACGTGGACAACTACCTGGACTACGTGGCGCTCGAGATGTTCGTCAACAACCAGGACCTGGACAACGTGCGCTGCTACAACAACCCCGGCGTGGACGGGCGCTGGCGCTGGGTCATATTCGACCTGGACCTGGCCTTCGACCCGTCGTTCAAGAACACCGTGCAGAATTGGTTCACGAAGTCCCGGGTCGGCAGCATCACCGGCCAGGACAACTCCATCTTCCCGAAGCTCATGAAGAACCCGCGGCTCAGAGAGAAGTTCCTCTACCGCATGGGCGAGCTGCTGGACGGCCCGTTCAGCGCCGAGAACATCATCCAAAAGATCGAGGCCCGGGAAGCGCTGCTGCGTCCCGAGATGGCGCGGAACTGCGAGCGCTGGGGCTGGTCCTATGAAACGTGGGAAGCCGCCTGCGCGCGGTTGAAGGACATCGCCCGCGAGCGCTCCGCCATCGTCGCCCAGGAGCTCAAAAAGGCACTCGACGCCCTGTGATATAGCGATATATTTCTCACTTTAGGGGATGACAAACGCCGTATTTTGTGTTAAAATAAAATAAAAGGAAAATTATGCCTCGAAGGGGGAATGAACATGAAATACAGGCGGATCACGGCCCTGCTGCTGGCGCTGATGCTGGTGACGGGCATGCTGCCCGCGGCGCTGGCGGCCGCGTCCGGCGAGTGCCGGGCCACGGGCGGCGCGCACAACTGGGGAAGCTGGCAGGTCATCGAGCAGGCTACATGCGCGAAGAAGGGCACGGAGTACCGGCAGTGCTCGGCCTGCGGCCTGACCGAACGGCGCGAGACCGACAAGCTGCCCCATTCCTGGGGGAGCTGGAGGACCACGAAGCAGGCCACCTGCACGGTAAGCGGCGAGCAGGAACGGACGTGCAGGGTCTGCGGCAAGAAGGACACCCGCAGGATCGACAAGCTGCCCCACACCTGGGGCGAGTGGACCGTCATCACCGAGCCCACCGACCACTCGTCGGGCACCCGGACCCACACCTGCCAGGTCTGCGGCACCACCGAGACCGTGGACTACGACCCCGAGGGCACCCTGCGCCGCGGCGACAGGGGCGACGCGGTGAAGGAATTGCAGGCCGGCCTCATCTGCTACGGCGCGCTCACCGGCAAGGCGGACGGCAGCTACGGCCCCGGCACCGAGAGCGCGGTCGCGAAGGTGCAGGCCGCCGAGGGGCTCGAGCCCGACGGCGTGGCCTGGCCCCAGACCCAGGGCTTCCTCCACCACCTGTTCGGCGAGTGGGAGGTCCTCTCCGAGATGACCGACTTCTCCATGGGCTTGAAGCGCCGGGTCTGCCAGCGCTGCGGCTACGTGGAGACCGTCGAGGAATGGCCCGAGCCGACCTACAAGCGCGGCGACCGGGGCGACGGCGTGCGGGCGCTCCAGGAGGCGCTGAACGCGGCGGGCTACAAATGCGGCACGCCCGACGGCGACTTCGGCGGGCGCACCGAGTCCGCGGTCTCCAAGGTGGAGAGCGCCAACGGCGTCCAGGCCGACGGCATCGCCTGGCCGGGCGTGCAGGCGCTGCTGGGCATGCGCAGCGGCGTGCTCCCGCCCGAGGACACCGGCAGCCTGACGCTGACCCTCGCCCAGACCTCCGCGCCCCAGCCGGAATACCGGCACGGCGACACGATCGCCGTCCACTGGACGCTCACGAACACCGGTGCGGTGGACCTGACCTACACCGGCGATCTGACCTACGCCGTCAAGGCGGAGAGCTACGACGAGTCCAGCCCGAGCTACGGCCAGTCCGACAAGATCGACGGCGAACAGAACACGACCCTGCGCCCCGGCGACAGCGTCGGGGGCGACTTCACCTGGTACATACTGCGGCTGACGGCCGTGGACGGCGTCTGCTCGATCTACGCCCAGGCCAGGGCCTATCCCGCCCAGGGCAACGGCTCGATCAGGAGCAACATGCCCTCCCTGTCGGTGCCCTTCACCGAGGAGGAGAAGCCCGCCGTCAAGCTGGCCCTCAAGGTGACGCCCAAGCAGGACGCGACCCAGTTCGAGACCTTCGACAGCCTCGACTTCGACGTCGTGGTGGAGAACCAGGGCAGCGAGGACCTGAACCACATCGAGGTCCAGGCCTACGACGGCCAGGACGGGCAGCGCGAGGCCTACGTGGCGTACAGCCTGCTGTCCGGGCAGAGCAAGCCCTTCCAGGACCATTACACCTTCACCGAGGCGGACGCCGCCCAGGGCACGGTGACGCTGCGCTGGACCGTCAGCGCCGAGACCGCGGACCACGCGCCGGTGACCGCCGACCCGGTGGAACTGACCTATACCGTCGTCCCGAAGGCCATGCCCGTCGGCAAGTACCCCGAGGTCATGCTGAGCGTGACGCCGGACACCGACCGCACCGCCTTCGAGGAGGGGGAGACGGTCAACTTCCACATCGTGCTCTCCACCGACAGCGACGAGGACATGACCGCGGCGAACGTGTTCACCTTCGGCCCGCGGGACGAGGGGCGCGTCGGCTTCCACAACGACACCCTGCCCGCCCACGGCCAGCGGGAGTTCGACGACCACTACACCTTCACCGCCCGGGACGCCCAGGACGGCGCGGTCAAGCTGCTCTGGCGGGGCGAGGCGGTCTGGCGCGGGACCCACGGCCTGGGCGCGGAGCCGGTGGAGCTGAACTACACCGTCACAGCCAAGGGCGCGACGGTGCCGGAGCCTGAACCTGAACCTGAACCCGAACCCGTGCCTGAACCCGTGCCTGTGCCGGAGCCGGAGCCCGAGCCTGCCTATGAGCCGGACTTCGACCTGATCGTCACGCCCTACACCAGCCAAACGGTGTTCTACGTGGGCGACACCATCGAGCTCCGCCCGGTGCTCTACAACAACTCCGATGAGCCCATGACCGACGGCATCGTCTGGTGCTACGACCCCCACGGCAGCATCTACGCCCACTACGAGGAGGCGGTCCTGCCCGCCAACGACTACGACCCCTTCTATGACACCTATCGATTCCGCGAGTACGACATCGGCGAGGTGGAGCTCCAGTGGCTGGGCGAGGCCGTGGACATCACCGGCGAGAAGCTGACCGCCGGGCCGGAGAAGCTCAGGTTCACGGTGCTGTCCGAGGAGGACCGGCCTGGCGAGGGACCCAAGGCGCCGGAGGACCCGAACGCGACCCAGGACGGCGGCGTGGTGGTCACGAAGTCCGTGGAGAACCTGCCTGCGCGGGGCTTCTTCAAGGCGGGGGAGATCGTCGACTTCGCCATCACCGTGGAGAATCACACCGGCGACGCCATCACCGAGGTGAGCGTGCTCGACCCGCTGTGGGACGCGCCGGATCACATCGCGGGCGAGACGGCGTCCATCCCCGACGGGGAGAGCTGGACCGTCCACGTCTATTACACCGTCACCGCCCTCGATGTGCAGCACGGCGGCGTGACGAACGTCGCGCTGGTCAACTATGTCGGCCCCAATGGGAGCGCCGAGTGGCCCAGCAACGAGGCGTTCGCGCCCACGGGCCGCGAGGGCGGCGGCGTGGTGGTCACGAAGTCCGTGGAGAACCTGCCTGCGCGGGGCTTCTTCGTGCAGGACGAGGTGGTGGACTTCCGCATCACGGTGGAGAACCACACGGACGACGACCTGACGGAGGTCGCCATCTACGACCCGCTGTGCATGTACGCCGGGGGCATCCTCGACAACTTCCCGCTGATCGAGGCGGGCGTCGGCACCGCGACGACCCACCTGTACTACACCGTCACCGCCATGGACGTGGGCAGCGTCATCTACAACCAGGCCTTCGCCCGGTTCACGGCGGCGAACGAGGCAAAGAGCGTGCCCTCCAACGTGGCCGAAGCGCCGACGGGCGTGCTGACGGACGAACTGACCCCGCCGGTGACCGTCGAGCCCGAACCGACCCCCGCGCCGTGGCCCATCTGCTGCGTGCGCACGCTGGTGGGCGTGGGCGACGGCGAGGCCGACTTCACCCTGGACTACTGCGAGGAGCACGCCCCAGTCAACGAGGCGGTGAAGGAACTGCTCGAAACGGCAGAGACCCCGGACGAGCAGGTTTCGGCCTGGGAGCAGTCCGTCGCGCTGTGGCGCGAGGCGCTTGACAGCGAGTACGACGCGCTGATGGCCGGTCTCGGCGAGGACGAGCAGGCCGTCGTCATGGACGAGCGCGTGAGCTTCTTCCTGCGGCTGGCCTGCGAACAGGACGCCCTCGAGCGGCGCTATCCCGACGATCCCCTGGCGGTGCTGGCCCGCGTCTCCGAGGCGCTGATGAACAAGACCGCCGACCTGTGCTACGAAGCGCACACCGCGCCCGAGGCCCGTGTGGACAGCTTCACCATCGGCGATTATGATGTGATGGCAGCCATGGAAGGCTACGACGAGTGCGCGCGCCTCGTCGCCGGGACCGACACCGGCGCGTTCTACTGGGAGGTGCTTTGCGAGCGCCACCGCGCCGCGGAGGCGGCGATGAAGGGGCTGCTCGACGCGGCGACCGACGCGAACGAGATCGCCCAGGCGTGGCTGGGCGCGCGGCAGCTCTGGCAGATGGAGCTGAACGCCCTGACCAACGTCAGATACCTCGAGGCCGACGAGGCCGGCCGGGAGGCCATCGCCGTGGAGAAGGCCGCGTTCGGCGACTGGCTCAGGGCGCGGGAGGCGTTCCTTGGGCTGCTGTACCCCGACGACCCCGCCACCGTGAACGAGGTCGTGGCCCTGGCGATCCGCGCCCGGGTCCTCGACCTGTGCGGCGAGGCGTGAATCTACGGGCGGCGCGGCGTGGGCCGCGCCGCCCGTTTCCCAGATGATGCGAAAGGAAGCGCGGCAGCATGAAGAAGATACTTGTGTTTTGCCTGATGGCGGCGCTGCTGGTGCCCGCCGCGGCGTGGGCGGAGGCTGCGGACTTCGAGTTCGACCCGGAGACCGGCAGCATCCTCAAATATAATGGGACAGCGCTGGACGTGGTCTTGCCCGGGGAGATCGACGGCGTGCAGGTGACGCGCATCGGCTACGACGCCTTTATGAACCAGGACGTGCAGCTCACCTCCGTCGTCCTGCCCGAAGGGCTCGAGATCATCGACGAGGACGCCTTTCACTACCAGGGGGCGCTTAAGTCCGTCGATTGCCCGGACAGCGTGCGCGTCATCGCCGAGGACGCCTTCAACTACGGCTTCTTCGGCGCGGCCTTCGACTGGCCGGAAGCCCTCGAGGAGATCGGCGAGTGCGCGTTCTACAACACGCGGCTTGCCGGCACACTCGAGCTGCCGCCCAACGTGAAGGTCGTCGGCGAGAGCGCGTTCGGCGTGACGGACATCGAGGCGGTGATACTGCCCTCGGCGGACATCGACATCGCGGGCGACGCCTTCGAGGACTGCGAAAAGCTGTGCGAGATCGTCGTGCCCGCGGACACGTCGGACGCGCGCCTCGCCGAGCTGGCCGCGCTGTTCGCCGACAAGGACCCGCAGGCCGAGGTCATCCGCGCCGAAACGCCGGAGCCGACGCCCGAACCTACCCCGGAACCGACCGAGGTCCCGACCCCGGAACCGACCGAAGTCGCTACACCCGAGCCCACAGAGATCCCGACGCCCGAACCCACCGAAGCGCCGACGCCGGAACCGACCGAGGTCCCGACCCCGGAACCGACCGAGGTCGCCACGCCCGAGCCCGCCGCGGCGCTGCCCGAAATGAACGTCGTGTACGTGTGCGCCCGGGCGACCGTCAGCGGCCACGACATCGATCCCGCCGCGCTGGGCGGAGCCTGCGCCGTCACCTTCCGCGACGACGGCACGCTGTCGCTGACCCTCGCGGGCGCGACGCTGAACGACCTTGCGTGGCGGGCCGAGGGCGACGCCATCGTCGCCGAATTCAACGGCAGGCCGCTGTGGTTCGTCCCCGGCGCGGACGGCATCGAGCTGATCTACACCGACGCAGCGCGGCTGTGGTTCGCCGTGGCGTAATACCAACAGAACACATGCGAAAAATCGAGCGCCAACGCCTTGATTTTTCGCATTTTTCGCGCTATAATGTTAGCATAATTTAACTATCACATATTTTGCGGCGCGGGAGAGGATAGATCATGCGGTATGTCGGCATGCCCGTGGGGATGTGGCTGCTGTTCGTCAGATCGTTCCGGCGGCAGCTCACCGCCGCGCTGGGGATGGACGGGGCGACGGCAAGTCGTGTGACCGGGGACGCGAAAAAGCGTTATAAGGCCATCGTCGCGGCGCTCCCGACGTTCGAGAAGGGCGACCGCTTCGAGATGAACATATTGAGCTGCGCCATGCTCTGCGCGTTCCTGAAGGCGCTGCCCACGGAACCCACGCTCGAGCAGGTCACGACGTATTACCGGGACGCCATGATGATCGGCCCCGTGCGCTGGTTCTGCCGCATGGGTGGGAGACAGAAGTTCACCGACCGGGACGTCCGGGGCATGCGGGCCGCCGCGGCGCTGAACGCCGCCGACCGCAACCCGTACTCCTGGAACATGGAATTCCTGCCCTACCCGGACGGCAGCGGCTACGAGGCCCGCTTCTCCAAGTGCGGCATCTGCCAGCTGATGCGGGAGCAGGGCCTGTTTCGGTACACGCCCGCCATGTGCCGCCTGGACTACGACATGAGCGAGGTGGGCGGGGCCACCGACTTCGTGCGCCGGTACACGCTGGCCTCCGGCGGGCCATACTGCGACTGCGGCTACAAGCGGAAGGGGATGGGGACGTGAAGCACTGGACATCAAAGCAAAAGATCTTGTGCGGCGTGTGGGGGATGCTGCTGGCCATCGCGGGCGACTACCTGCTGGGCTATAAGACCTTCGGCACCTCCGCCGACCCGGACGCATACATGGGCATCGCCTGGACCGTTGCCCCGGACTGGCGCTTCGCCGTGTCCTCGGTGCTGGGCTTCCTGTGCGCGGCGCTGTTCGCTGTGGCGGCGGTGGAGCTCCTGCGGGTGATGGAGCAAGAATACCATTTGGGCGATTCGACGTTTTATAAGCTGTTCAGGATCGCCAACTGGTGCGGCATACTGTACTTCGCGTTCATCCACATCGGCATCTGCATGCTGCCGGTGGTGTTCAACGCGGGCATGGCCGCGACGGGCGACATCCCGGCGTCGGCGGGGATGGCCCTGCGCGTCTTGAAGAGCATCGCCGTGCCGCTGGTGGCGGGCTTCATCCTCTGCGACGGGCTGGTGGTGATCGGCTGGGTGGGCATGGTCGCGAAGGGACAGCTCCCCGTGCCGAAGGTCCTCGCTCTATGCAACCCTGTGACGATGATCCTCGTGGGACAATTATTGAACCTCATTTCAGAGGGGCTGGACTCTGGCTCCGAATCCTTCGGCTGGCTGCTGATGTACCTGATCTGCGCCACATATCTTACGAAAAATCCTGACCACAGAAAATAGAATAATGTGAAATTCCTGCAAACCCATTGACAACGCATCAAAGTTAGTATATTATAACTTATGGTTAGATTAAACTAATGATATGCGAAGGGTGGGTTTGCTTTGCTGGACCGCGCGATCATCGACCACGCCTCGCCGACCCTGGCGCGGCTCAAGCTGGGCAACCTGTTCAACCTGGCGACGGACGCGGGCTTTTTCACGGAATTCGCCGAGGTGAAGGGGCAGCTCATGGAGAAGGGCGTGTCCATGACCCTCCTGCGGTGCAAGGGCGGCAAGGCGCTGGTGTACGTCTACCGGCCCGACGACCTGGCCTGCGCCCTCGAGGACGCCGACACCCGGCGGTTCCTGAGCGCCTGCGGCTACGCGGGCTTCGGTGTGGAGGACGCCATCAGGACGCTGCGGAAGCGGCTTCGGGACACGGACGCCTTTCCCCACGAGATCGGCGTGTTCCTGGGCTATCCGCTGGCGGACGTGCTGGGCTTCATCGCCAACGGCGGGCGCAACTGCCTGGCCTGCGGCTGCTGGAAGGTTTACTCGGACCCCTGCTGCGCCCTCCGCGCCTTCGCGCGGTACGAAAAGTGCAAAACGGTCTATCAGAGGCTGTTTGCGTCGGGCTGCCCGCTGTCCAAGCTGACGGTGGCGCGCAGGCCGGCATAGATGGAAAACAAGAGGAGGATATTCAGATGAGCAAGGTAGCAGTCGTGTATTACAGCGGCTCCGGCAACACGGAGGCCATGGCGGACGTCATCGTGAACGCGCTGGGCGCGGACAAGCTTGAGGCCGAGGGCTTCGGCGCGGCGAAGGCCGCAGAGTACGACGCCATCGCTTTCGGCTGCCCGGCGATGGGCGACGAGGTGCTGGAGGAGACCATCTTCCAGCCCATGTGGGACGACGTGAAGGGAAGCCTCGCGGGCAAGAAGGTGGCCCTGTTCGGCTCCTACGGCTGGGGCGACGGCCAGTGGATGCGCGATTGGGAGGCGGACGCGCAGGCAAACGGCGTGACCCTCGCCTGCGACAGCGTGATCTGCAACGAAGCCCCCGACGACGAGGCCAACGCCGCGCTGGAGACCCTGGCGAAGGCCATCGGATAAAACCATATCATATTGCCGACCGTCCGTTCACGGGCGGTCGGCGTTTCAAAATCCACGCGAAGGAGAGAGGAACATGAAAAAGCTTTTGAGCGCGCTGCTGGCTCTGTGCCTGTGCGCCGCGCTGCTGGTCCCGGCGATGGCCGAGGAGAAGGGCGCGTATGTGCTGATGAACATCCCCTATGCGGACTTCTACGCCGCCGAGTCCGACGTGCCCGTGGACGCCGTGACCTCCGCCACGCTGATGAAGCCCCGCGCCGGGGCGCTGGCGGGCGGCTCCTATCACGTCGACCCCGAGGGCAGCGACATCTCCGGCGTCGTCTTCCCGGTCTACGTGGAGGACGTGTCGGCGCTGGCGGACCTGGGCGGCGTGGAGATCACCGATGACAGCAGCGTCGAGATCACCGTCACCTTAAAGGGCGAGGAACAGACGACGGCTTACGCGGGCAAAGATGCCCTGTTCGAGGCCCCCAGCTATTCCTGGTATGTGCTGGATGAGCAGCCCGCGCTGTACAAGACCCTCGAGATCGGCGAGGCCCCCGCGTTCAGCGCCATCGAGGGCGCGGCTGACACGGTCGCCATCGACGCTTCGGCCTCCGTCATCTATGACAAGCACGCCGACATCGTCGTCAAGGTGGACGGCCTGGACGAGGCCATCGGCGAGGATACCCCCGTCAGCGGCATCGTGCTGGTGGCCGACGACGGCACCCGCGTGGGCCTGGCGCACCTCGCCAACTTCTGGCGTCGCGCCCAGATCGGCCTCCGGCTGGACGACGCGGCCTACGCGGCGCTGAAGGGCAAGCGCGTCGATAAGATCGAGTACATCACCCAAGGCGGCCTCTACGAGATCGACGCGGACATCCCCGTCATCGAGGACGCGCGGCTGATCGCGCTGGCGGGCACCTACATCGAGCTGTTCCCCGAGTTCGCCAAGGCGGATTACAAGGACTGGTGGATGGAGTGCATCAAGGCGTGGAACGTGGACGACGCCACCGCCGAGGTCTACTACACCATGCTCACCGACACCTACATGGGGCGGATCTACGGCCAGGAGGCCATCGACGCCTATACCGCGGACCCCGAGAGCATGCTGTTCGACTGCTTCTTTGAAAACGGCATCGCCAAGCTGACCGTCGCGGGCGACGTGATCTCCGGCGCGGACGCCGAGGGCGGCGAGCTGTTCAGCCATGTGTACAGCTACGTCGAGGACATGAACGTCACCTATTTCGGCGAGGAGATGCCGGCCTACCTGCACGTCTACAAGACCGACGACGCCGACGCGGGCCTGTTCACCTACTTCGCGTTCTCGGACGACAACCTGACCGAGACCCAGCACATCGAGTTCCGCTATGGCGATACGCTGGAGAACCTGAACAACTACTCCGAGGGCAAGTACGCCTACTGGCTGGCCAGCGGCATACTGGACGGCTACAAGGACAGCATGCTCCAGGACTGCGTCAAGCTGTTCGTGGACGAGAACGTGGGCGAGGCCCAGGGCGAGGCACAGGGCGAAGCGGGGGAGGCCGTGGAGATCGCCACCGCCGAGCAACTGGCCGCCATCAATGAGGACCTGTCCGGCCACTACGTGCTGACCGCCGACATCGACCTGGCGGGCGTGGAGTGGACCCCCATCGGCGCGTTCGCCCCCGCCGGCGAGAGCGAGGAGGAGCAGGAGACCCCTGACCCGGCGACGGCCTTCACCGGCACCTTCGACGGCCAGGGCCACACCATCTCCAACCTGGTCATCGACCAGCCCGAGGCGTGGGCGCAGGGCCTGTTCGGCTGCGCCGCCAACGCGCAGATCGGCAACTTCACCCTCGAGAACGCCACCGTGGACGCCCAGCTCATGGGCGCGGGCGTGGTCGGCTACGCCTATTGCTCCACCGTGTCCGGCGTGACGGTCAAAAATGCCAAGGTCACTGCCCACGCGGGCGAGATGAGCGAGGAGGGCATGTACGGCGGCATCGTCGGCGCGGGCATGGGCTCTCTCGTCGAGAACTGCGCGGCCCAGGCGGACATCACGCTGCCCGACGGCACCGCCAACGCGGGCATCGTGGGCGGCGGTCTGGAGATGACCAGCGTCGTGGGCTGCACCGCCACCGGCACCGTCACCGCGGGCAACAACTGCTACGGTCTGGGTGGCATCTCCGGCTGCGGCTTCGCGGCGGAGCGGTTCGCCGACGACACCGCCGAGGACGTGACCATCACCTGCGGCGACGATTGCTTCTGGATCGGCGGCATCACCGGCTACGCGGGCGGCTACGCGGACGCCCAGTACGGCATGCCTGTGACGGCGCTCACCAATTGCGCCGCGAAGAACGTGACCGTCACCGCGGGCGAAAACGCCGACGGCGTGGGCGCCATCATCGGCGCGGGCTTCTACAACGCCGAGGTCGCCGAGGCCATGGGCGCGCCCTTCGACCAGCCCACCGAGTACACGCTGGACGGCTGCGCGACGGAGAACGTGACGCTCAACGGCGAAGCGATCGAATGACACCCATATAACAAGACCACCCTTCCGCAAAAACGCGGGAGGGTGGTCGTTATTTTTTACAGAAGTAGGTTGATGAACCCCATCAGGAACCCCAGCGCCGCGCCCAAATAGACGATGGCGCGAAGCTCCCGCTTCATGATGCCGAAGATCACATCCTCGAGCTGGGCGGCGTCCAGGGCGTTGATCTTGTCCACCACGATCTGCTCGATGTTGATGGCCTTGAGCAGCTTCCCCAGGTTGCCGCCCAGCACGGACACGTACAGCCCCACGCCGCGCTCGACGATCCCGTCCTCCTTGTCCCGATACTTCTTGTAGATGTCGCACAGCCGCGCGTCCAGCAGCTCGGCGCGGTACTTGGACACGATGGCGGCGGACACCTCGGGGGCCTTCTCGGCGATCAGGTCGTCCACCATCGCGGCCAGCCGCCGCTTGACGGCCTCCTTGGTGCCGTCGCCCACCAGCGCCGCGAACAGCTTGTTGTGGGTGATGACGTCGGTCTTTTCGCCGAGGGTGCTGTCGACGACGGCGTAGCCCAGCTTGGCCTCGGTGAGCTTCCGGCCCAGCATGTCGGTGAGCTTCCCTTGGAGCGCGTCCACGTCGATATCGGGGCCCTTGCTCTCGAGGACCTCGCCCACCGTGCGCGTATCGTCCGCGAGGCCGTCGATCATCGCCCGCAGCTTCTCCCGGAGCTTGCCCACCGCTTCGTCGGACAGCAGCGTCTCCCGCAGGGTGTCCTCGTTCAGGAGCTGCTCGCTGATGACCGCGCCGATGGACTGGGCGATGCGCCCCTGCTGGCTGGGGATGAGGCCCGGCGTGAAGGGGACGTGGAATCTGCCGATGTACACGGCCCTGTGCGGCCTGAACAGCATCCGTATGGCCAGGTCGTTTGTGATATACCCGATGACGCCGCCCAGCACCGGCGCGAGGAACGCTCTCATTTTCCCACCCCCGTTTTTTCTGATCTGCGCCTATTATAGCCCGAAACGCCTGTCACTTTCCAGCCCCCGCGTGTTATCGTCGTGTTGATATGTCAATATCAGATTAATTACACCTGTAAACGACCGTAATTAACATATTACTGGTTGTATCATATAAGGTAAATATGTTACGATAGATAAAATTGTTTGTTTCGATTCTGAAATCATGGTAGTGCGCTAAATACTACCAGGGTGGTTACGCCGGGGCCGCGCGTTCCGCGGATATGGGGGGAGAGCATGATGGACAGGACCTCTAAGAAAAGGACGCTCATGCAATTGCAGGTCAGCCTGCCGGTGAAGATGGCCGCGTCGCTCATCATCATGGCGGCGCTGATCGCCTTCGTATACTTCGCGAACGTCCCAAACCCGAACATGATCCTGATCGCGGGCCTGGTGCTGTGCTCCGCGATGTTCGGCTTCGGCGGCGGCATCGTCGCCGCGGTCGTCATGTTCTTCTATACGCTGTACTTCTTCTCCACCGACAACAGCTTCACCCAGTTCACGCCGCAGAACCTGCAAAAGGTGGTCGTGTCGCTGGTGGGCATCCTGGCGGACATGCTGCTGGTGTGCTTTTTGAAGCAGACCGAGGTGCGCTCCTTCAACGCGGTCGAAGCCCTGACCCAGAAGCTGAAGGAGGAGACGGAGGCCACCAAGCTGGAGCTCGCGGAGGAGACCCAGTACGTGACGGAGCTCACGGAGCTGATGGGCTCCATGTCCTCGATGCTCACCAACATGCCCGCCATGAGCTTCTCCAAGGACGCCCAGACCGGCGTCTACCTGGCCTGCAACCAGGCGTTTGCCGAGTACGCCGGGAAGAAGAAGCCCGAGGAGGTCATCGGGCTTACGGACCACCAGATCTTCGACCCCACCACCGCGGCCCATTTCGTGGAGGACGACCAGAAGGCGCTTCAAATGGACGGGCCGTACATCTTCTTCGAGGATGTGCCAGACGCCTTCTGCTCGGTGATGCGCAACCTGCAAACCACGAAAAAGAAGTACCGCGACACCACCGGGCGGCTGTGCCTGCTGGGGATGTGCGTGGACGTGACGGAGACCACCCGCGCCAAGGCCGAGCAGGTCGCCCGGGAGGTCCGCGAGGAGGAGGAGCGCGAGAAGCAGGCGTTGGAGGCGTTCTATAAAAAGGACGTGGAGCGCCTGAGCTACCAGGCCAGCCACGACGAGCTGACCGGGCTGTACAACCGCTTCGGCTACGACTTCCTGCTGTCCGAATTGGACATCTCCTCCGTGTACCTGCTGATGGTGGACGTGGACGACTTCAAGACCGTCAACGACACCTACGGGCACGAGATCGGCGACAGGATGCTGGTGAAGATCGCGAACACCCTGAAGAACAACTTCCGTTCGGACGACTGCATCTGCCGCGTGGGGGGCGACGAGTTCGTGGTGGTCATGGTCCACGCGAACACGGGCCTGCGGGCGCTGGTCAAGGCCAAGGTCGAGAAGATCAACCGGGAGCTCGAGGACACCTCCGACGGCCTGCCGCCCATCTCCGTGAGCGTGGGCATCACCTACGGCAAGGAGGCGGGGGACGCCATCGAGCTGTTGAAGCTGGCGGACCTGGCCATGTACGAATTGAAGCGCAGCGGAAAGCAGGGCTACCGCTTCTCCGCGGAGGAATGATGGACAATGAACATGCCCGAGCGCGATCATCGCGGGACGAGAGGATGGGACCCGGACATGCTGTTTAGGAAACTGCGCGCCGCGCTGCTCTGCGCGGTGCTTTGCAATGCCGTGCTGCCGATGCTGGCGGTGGCCGAGACGCTGACCGTCGGCGTACCGACGGACCGCTGTCCCATATTCTATCGGGACGCCCGCACCGGCGACATCACGGGCATCGGCGTGGACCTGATGCGCGCCGCGGCGGAGGCGGCGGGGTATGAGGCGGCGTTCGTTCAAATCACAGAGGCCACGCTCAAGGACGCGCTGGACAGCGAGGCCTACGACGTGCTCATGCCCTTCGGCAGCGCCATCGAGAGCGCCGCGGGGGATCAGTCCATCGTCACGGATAATCTGCTCCAGACGCCGTTCACCATCGTCACCGAGGGCCACCGGGAATTGAAGGACCTGAATACCTTGAAGGTCGGCATGCTCCGCTCCCTGGGCGGCGCGGCGGAGACGGTGCGGGCGCAGTACCCCGGCATGGAGATACTGTTATATGAGACCATGCCGCAGGGCGTCGAGGCGCTGCGGTCCGGCGAGGTGGACGCGCTGCTGCACAACTCCTACGTGTGGAGCTACATGCTGCAAAAGCCCGCCTACGCAAGCCTCGCGGTGCAGCCGTCGGCTATGTTCTCCATGGACTTCCGGGCGGGCACGCGGGACACCGACGCGGGCCGGGCCATCGTCGCGCGGCTGAACGACGGCATCGCGGGCCTGACCGACACCCACCGGCAGGCCATCATACTGGACTACACG
>JAFUWR010000287.1 GCA_017471125.1 Clostridia bacterium
AGCTCACCGCGGCCAAGGCCGCCGCCAGCCTGACCCACGCCGCCCCGACCGAGGCGACCGAGCCCGCCGATACCGAACCCGCCGGGGCGGAAGCCGAGCCCGTCGAGGACGCCCGGGTCACCGAGCTGCAGAGCCGGCTCGAGGCCGCGGACGCCGCCGTCACCGACCTCCAAGGCCAGTTGAGCGAGGCCGACGCGACGGTGACCGACCTCCAGGGCCAGTTGAGCGAGGCCGATGCCAAGCTCACCGAGGCGGATGCCACGCTGAACGACCTGCAAGGCCAGCTCGGCGAGGCCGAGGCGCGCTACAACGCCCTGTCCGGGGAGCTGGACGAGAAGCTGGACACCATCACGGGCCTGAACGAGCAGATCGAGTCGCTGAACGCCCAGTCCGAGACCGACGCCGAACAGCTTGAAGCCCTGCAAGGGGAGCTGGACGCGGCCGTCCAGGAGGCCGGGCGCCAGGCCGCCGCGCTGGAGGACAGCAAGGCGGACTACGAGAAGAAGCTGGCCGAGGTCCGGGCCTACAAGCTCTCCCGGGAGCTGACCACCGGCGACGCCCACACCGCCACCGCCGTCAATAACGTCATCGACGTGGCCGCCGACGGCGTCACCGCCACCTGGCACTACGACAACACCGCCATCAGCTCCAACCCCGTGGTGCTGCAATTGCAGGTGGACGGCCAGACCGTCTATACCTCCCAGCCCATCCAGCCCGGCAGCAGCGTCGAGCAGGTCACCCTGACCGCGCCCCTCGCCCCCGGCAGCTATGACGGCATCGCCGTCTCCAGCGTCTACGACGACCAGGGCGAGCTGCTGTTCGCCAACCGCGTGCCCGTGAGCGTCAATGTGGCGGGGAACTAAAGAAAAATAATTTTAATTGGACACAGCCCTCACCTTCGCGGTGGGGGCTGTGTTTTTGCCTTCCCCTTTGGGGGAAGGTGCCCCCGCAGGGGGCGGATGAGGTCATCCCCTGCCTTCCCCCGTTGGGGAAGGTGGATCGACCGAAGGTCGAGACGGATGAGGTCCCCGGATTCCCCCTCTCAGGCGCTTCGCGCCAGCTCTCCCCCTCACGGGGGCGAGCCAAGGCTGCCGCGTATTATCGTAACCCCCTTGCCTCCCCTCCCAGGGGAGGTGCCGACGAAGTCGGCGGAGAGGTCGTCCCCTTTGCCTTCCCCTCTGGGGAAGGTGGCACGGCGAAGCCGTGACGGATGAGGTCCCCAGCGGGCGGCGCAACGCCGTCCCTACGGGTCACATCGTCGTAGGGGCGCCGTTTCGGCGCCCGCCCGTCGCATGACACGTCGTATAATTCGACGGGCGCTGAGGGCAGCGCCCCTACGCGGCAGCAGGTATTGGACTGGTGCCTGGTGCCTGATGACTGGTGCCTCTCCAAACAAACAGGACCGTCCCACCGGACGGTCCCTGTTCAAACCTCGTTTCGCCGCATCACGCCTTCGTCAGCGCGCTGAGCTTCATATACCCGCCCTTGCCGGAGACGGTCTTGACGTAGGCCCAGCCGCTCTTGGTGGCGTAGACCATGACAAAGGCGTTCTTGGACAGCGTGACGACCTTGCTGGAGCTGGTGCTGGGCTTCTTATACACCTTGGCCTTTTGGGTGGTGCGATAGACCTTGCTGCTGCTGACCGCGCCGTACTCGGACAGGAAGTCCCTGAACACATAGCCGGACGTGCCGTCGGACAGCTTGACCAGGCAGAAGGCGTTGGTCTTTTTGCCGGAATACAGCACCTTGGTGCCCTTCTTCAGGCTCTTGATGACGGAATAGTTGCCGGGGCCGCTGCGTAAGCGCGCGCCGTCCACATTGATCGTCATGACCTTCGTGGTCTTGCTGCTCGCGTAAGCGCTGACCGGCGCGATGATCGTGGACAGGATCAGCATCAGGCACATGGCCATTAACAATACTCTACGCTTCACTCTTGACACCCCCTGAGACCTTCTAAGTCATTCTAACACATCTTAACGAGAAATACAAGTAGCTTGTCGAAAAAATGTCCGTTTTTTGTCGATTAGTTGAAGTAGACCAGCTCTTCCTTCGGCGCGCCGGTGGGCTGGACCTTCTGCTCGGTCAGCACGATGGCGTCGCAGTTGTGCAGCGGGCTGAAGCTCTTCTCGGCCCGGGCCTCCACCATGATCCAGTCGTTGGTCTTGGGCGGCTCCTTCTCGAACCTGCACAGGAAGCCGATGCCGCCGATGTCGTCGGCGCAGCAGGTCATGACGTGCCGGCCGAACACATAGCAGTTCTTGGGCATGTCCTCCATGCGGAAGGCGCGGCCGCGGGCGCGGATGACCTTGCCGTCGTAGCGCTCGGGGTGCTCCATGGCGTCCAGGTAGAAGGTGCCGAAGTCCTCGTCGCCGATCTGGATGGGCGTGGCCTTCACGTCGTAGGGCAGGTCCTCGTCGGACACGCCGTCGTCGGTGGTGCCGTCCAGGTTCTCGAAGAACAGCCGCGTGGTGTTGTTGATGCCCTTCACCGAGCGGCGGTACTTGCTCTTGGGCGTGTTATCGTCGCTGCGGTTGAAGATGACCAGGTCGGCCTCCTTGAGGCCGTCGGCCATGTACTTGCGCATGTTCTTCAAATACACCTCAAACGTTGAGGCGTCCACCAGCGTGATGATCTGCGCCAGCTCCCACTCGTCGGGCTTCTTGGCCTGATAGAGGTTTTCCAGGAGCCACGTGGCGTTGTACTCGATGATGACCCGCTCGGGCCTGTACTCGCGGTTGAGCCGCGCCAGCTTGTGGCCGGCGATGTCCCGGACCTGCTCCAGGTTCACCAGCACCGCGTTGGCCTTTTTGAGCACCTCGGGATCGTACTCCTCCTCGCCCTCCTCGCAGCAGAGCACCAGCGTGCGCTCGCCCTCGGAGAAGCCCTCGTCCGTCAGCATCTCGGTGACGAACTTCGTCTTGCCGCATCCCAGGAAGCCCGTGATGATGTATACGGGCACAGTCAGATTGTTTTGCATGCTCAGACTCCAAACAGTTCCTTGATGGCGCTCTCCTTCAGGTTGCAGCCGATGACGCACAGCCGGCCGGTGTAGTCGGCGCCGCCGTAGCGGATGTCCACCTCGTCGGGCACGTAGTCGAAGTGCAGCCACCTGCCGTCCTCGAGGGGCAGGATGCCCTTGGCGCGGAGCACGTCGCCGTACAGGTCGAACTCCTCGAGCTGGCCGATGGCCTCGCGCAGCTTGGCCTCGTCGAACTTCTTCGGGGTCTCCACGCCGATGTTCTCGAAGATCTCGTCCGCGTGGTGATGGCCGTGGTGGTCGTGGCCGCAGCCGCAGGCGCAGCCCTCGCCGTGCTCGTGGTGGTGATGCTCGTGGTCATGATCGTGGTCATGGTCATGATGGTGCTCATGCTCATGATCGTGATCATGGTCGTGATGGTGCTCGTGCTCATGATCGTGGTCATGATGGTCGCCCTCGGGCAGGTCCTCCAGCGTCAGCAGGAAGGTCGGGTGCTCGATGGTCGTGAGCATCTGCTCGGGCGTCAGGTCGTCCCAGGGCGTGGTGATGATGCGGGCCTTTTCGTTGTGCTCGCGCAGCAGCTCCACGCACTTTGCGATCTTGTCCTCGGTGGTCGTCTGGGTGCGGCTTAAGATGATGGTCTCGGCGGACTCGATCTGGTCGATGAAGAACTCGCCGAAGTTGCGGGCGTACATCTTGCACTTGCCCACGTCGGCCACGGTGGCGCACCCGGCCAGCTCGATCTCGTGGGTCTTGGCCACGTCGTCCACCACGCGGCGGATGTCGGAGAGCTTGCCCACGCCGGAGGGCTCGATCAGGATGCGGTCGGGATGGTACTGGTCGATCAACTGGCCCAGGGCCTCGGTGAAGTCGCCCACCAGCGTGCAGCAGATGCAGCCGCTGTTGAGCTCGGTGATCTGGACGCCGGTGTCCTTCATGAACCCGCCGTCGATGCCCACCTCGCCGTACTCGTTCTCCAACAGCACGACCTTCTCGCCCTCAAAGGCGCCGTCCAGCAGCTTTTTGATCAGCGTGGTCTTGCCCGCGCCCAGGAAACCGGAGATGATATTGACCTTCGTCATTTTGCTTTCACCTGTCTTCGTATCTTTTTCGCCTTGCGGCGTCGCTGACATTTCGCCCCAAAAGGGACATATTTTGCCATTAGCATGATACCCCTTTTGGACGGCTTTGTCATGTAAAAAGATGCGAATTCACCAAATAATAACGTTTGACCTCATCCGGCCTCGCGATGCTCGGCCACCTTCCCCTAAAGGGGAAGGCATTTACAATGTCCGCAGCAGCTTGACGCACCTGCCCAGCACCTTGACGGTCTGGATATTGCCCACCACGGCGGAGAACTCGTGGTCGAAGGCCTGCATCTGGATGCGCCCGCCGTCGAGCTTGAGCAGCTTGCGCACCATGCGCTCTCCCCCGTATTCCACCAGCATCAGCCGGTCGTCCTCGGCCTTGGACGCCGGGACCACCAGCAGCAGGTCCCCGGCATGCACCCGGAAGCCGCGCAGCATGTCGTCCGGGCAGCGGTAGTAGAGCACCTTGTCCGGCGCGCCGCCCTCGATCTTCCCGGCGACGATGGGCGTCAGCACGTGGTCCACGACCACCCCGTCCGGCCCCATCACCGGCACCCGCTTCACCACGCCGCCCAGCGCGTCCAGCCAGGCGTCGTTGGACTCGGCCTGGGCCTGTCGGTCCGGGGCGTTCTGCTCCTCCACCGGCAAGATGTAGGCCCTCGGCTTCGGCCGCAGCTTCACCGGCGGCTCCGCGGCCACCTCCAGCTCCGTGGACACCGGGTTCTCCGCGCCCAGCACCTTCAATATCCTCTGGGCCTGGTCGTCGGACACGATCTTTCGCCCGGATTCCACGTCCTTGATGAAGCTCTCCGCCAGCCCGCACTTCTTGCCCAGCGCCTTCTCGGTCATCTTCGCCTTCAGGCGGGCGGCGTGAATGGTATCGCCCAAGCGGCTCATGCAGTCGTCCCTCCGCGTTCGTTTTGCGCTGATGCCATTATAGCAGAAATAATTTCAAATTTCAATACCTTTTGTAACATTTTTGAAATATTTATCATTATTTTGCAATTATGCCCGGCAGGGGTCCGGCCCGCCCGCGGCGAAATAGTATGCAGAGGAGGCGCGGCCATGAACGTCTACGATTTCGACAACACCATCCTCCGCGGCGACAGCTCGGCGCGGTTCTTCGCCTGGTGCCTGCGGCGCTATCCCCGCATGTGGACAGACCTCCCCGCCCAGGCCGTGAACGGGCTTCTGTTCCTATTAAAAATAAGGCCCAAGCAGGCCTTCAAGCAGCGGATGTTCGGCTATCTTAAGCTGATCGACGTGGACCGCGCGGTGGACGGCTTCTGGCGCGACAACCTGCCCCGCGTCAAGCCCTGGTACAAGGCAAACCACCGGGACGACGACGTGGTCATCTCCGCGTCGCCCGAGTTCCTCATCCGCCCCGCCTGCGACGCCCTGGGCATAAGCCGCGCCCTCGCCTCCCCCGTGGATAAGCATACCGGCATTTTTCACGGCCCCAACTGCCACGGCCCGGAGAAGGTCCGCCGCTTCCGCGAGGCCTTCCCCGACGCCCGCGTCGATAACTTCTACTCCGACTCCCACTCCGACGACCCCATGGCCGCCCTGGCCGATCAGGCGTGGATGGTGCGAGGGGACGATATCGCCCCATGGTGAATGGCGTCACACCGATATGACGCGCATCTATGACCAGCGTGGCCCATCCCGAAAAGGCAAGGCCGCATACAAAAACAAACCACAGGAGGCTGCATGAAAACGATCAAGATACTCTTCGTCTGCCACGGCAACATCTGCCGCTCGCCGATGGCGGAATACGTGATGAAGGACCTGGTGAAGCGGGCGGGGCTGGAAAATCAGTTTGAGATCGCCTCGGCGGCGACGAGCTACGAGGAGATCGGCAACCCGGTCTATCCCCCGGCGCGGCGGGAGCTTTCAAAGCACGGCATCGGCTGCGCGGGCCACGCGGCGCGGCACATGGAACGGTCCGACTATGATGATTACGACTTTCTGGTCGGCATGGAGCCGGTGAACCTGCGGAACATGGCCCGCATCTGCGGCGGCGACCCGGAGGGAAAGATACGCCTGCTGATGTCCTTCGCGGGCCGGGACGAGGCCATCGACGACCCCTGGTACACGGGCCGCTTCTCGGAGGTCTACGCCCAGATCGCCGAGGGCTGCGCGGCCATGCTGGACGCCCTGCGGCCCGAAAAACGCTGAACCTTCCACCATTATGCCACGAAATCTTCGCCGCCCGCGTGTTTACAGGGCGGTGAAACGTGGTATAATGGGTCTATCAACATTGGAGGGGGACCGATATGTCCGACAAACGCGCCGACGGCCGACGCCGCAAGCCGCGCTACGACACCGTCAATCCATGGGTCAGGCTGATCCAGCTCCCGATCATGGCGTTCATGCTGACGATCGTGGTGGAGCTGTTGAATCGCGGCCTGTCCGCCCAGCGGCTGTTGCAATTCATCACTGCGCGGCCGGTGTATTTCCTGTACAACGTGCTGATCGTGCTGACCACGCTGACCTTCTCGGAGCTGTTCCGCCGTCGAAAGGCGGTGCTGTCGTCCATCTGCCTGCTGTGGGTGACGCTGGGCGTCGTGCAGTACATGGTCATCAAGGACCGCACCCAGCCCTTCTGCTCGGTGGACATCCTGATGCTCAAGGACGCCTTCTCGCTCATCACCATCTACTACACCTGGCCCCAGATCATACTGATGTTCGGCGCGGGCTTCGCGGTGATCGTGCTGGTGGCGCTGATGTTCACCCGCATGCGCCGCCGCAGACGCTTCAACCGCACGATCTCGGTGCTGACCTTCGTGGGCTTCGTGCTGCTGTGCTTCATGTGCTCGGCGCTGGGCGTGCGGACGGGCTTCTTCCCCCGCCGGTTCGAGAACCTGGTGGACGCCTACAACGACTACGGCTTCCCCACCTGCTTCAGCTTCACCTTCGGCCAGCAGGGCATCTCCCGGCCCCAGGAGTACTCCACCGAGACCGTGGCCGAAATTTTGAAGGACATCGACACCGAGCCCGACGGCGAGCTGACCTACCCCTCCTTCGATGAGGACGACAACCTGGCCCAGCCGAACATCATCTTCGTGCAGCTCGAGTCCTTCTTCGACGTGGGCACCATCGTGGGCGGCGAATACTCCGCGGACCCGACCCCCTGCTTTGACCGCCTGTGCCGCAACTTCCCCAGCGGGCTTCTGTACGTGCCCACCATCGGCGGCGGCACCGCCAACACCGAGTTCGAGGTGCTGACCGGCATGGACCTGGACTTCTTCGGCGCGGGCGAGTACCCCTACAACACCATCCTCCAGCAGACCGCGGTGGAGAGCGTGTGCGAGAACCTCAAGGAGCAGGGCTATTCCGCCACCGCCATGCACAACAACTCCGGCACCTTCTACTCCCGCAACCTGGTCTACCCGAACCTGGGCTTCGACCGCTTCGTGTCGCTGGAATACATGAAGGACATGAAGTACACCGAGCTGGGCTGGGCCAGGGACGAGGCGCTGACCCGGGAGATATTGCAGGCCCTCGAGACCACCGACGCCCGCGACCTGGTCATGTGCATCACCGTGGAGTCCCACGGCAAGTACGCCGACACCTACGAGCCCAAGGACGGCGACATCGAGGTGCTCGCCCTGCCCGAGGGCATCCCGCTGGCCAACTTCCAGAACTTCGTCAACGCCCTGCCGGCCACCGACGAGTTTTTGAAGGAGCTGGTCCACGCCATCGCCCGGTTCGACGAGCCCACCGTGGTGGTGGCCTACGGCGACCACCTGCCGGCGCTGGAGCTGGAGAACGACATGCTCACCACCGGCTCCATCTACGCCAGCCGCTACGTGGTCTGGAACAACTTCGGCAAGACCTTCGAGGCCCCGGACCTGCAGGCCTACCGGCTGAGCGCCAATATATTGAAGCAGTTGGGCTTCTCCGGCGGCGTCATCTGCAAGTACCACCAAGCCGCCGACCCCGGGGAGGCCGGGGAGGAATACCTCGACAAGCTCGAGCAGCTTCAATACGACATCCTCTACGGCGACAAGCAGGCATTCGACGGCGAGACCCCCTACGTGCCCGCCGACATGACCATGGGCTCCGTCCCCATCACCATCGACGCCGCCGCCTATGAGTACGGCCGGCTGCTCGTCACCGGCGAGAACTTCACCGAATACTCCAAGATCGTCGCCGACGGCCAGCCCGTCCAGACCGCCTACGTGGACGAAGGCCGCGTCGTCGCCCTCATGGACGCCGCGCCCCAGACCGTCGCCGTCGCGCAGGTGGCGAAGGATGAGACGATATTGAGCATTACCGATGATATCGACCTTGCGGAAAAACGATAGCTGTTGCCGATAGGATCGAAGGAGAACGACCCCTCCGGCATTTGCGAGGCAAATGCCGGAGGGGTCGTCTATAGCCTGAACACATCCTTGGTCAGGTCGCGGATCACTTCCCCCGCGATCATGAGGCCGGCGACGGCGGGGACGAAGGCGGTGCTGCCGGGGATATCGCGGCGCTCGGTGCACTTGTGCTTCGCCCCGGGCGGGCAGATGCAGTGGGCGCGGCAGCTGATGGACATGTCCTCGATGGGGCGGATGGGCTCCTCGTCGGACCAGACCACCTTGAGGTGTTTGATGCCGCGCTTGCGGACCTCCCGGCGCATGACCCGCGCCAGGGGGCAGGTGTGGGTCTCGGTGATGTCGGACACGCGGAAGCGGCCGGGGTCTAATTTGTTGCCCGCGCCCATGGCGCTGATGATGGGCACATTATATTGGTCAGCCTTCTCCACCAGCGCCAGCTTGGCCGACACGGTGTCCACCGCGTCCACCACGTAGTCGTACTCCGAAAAGGGGAACTCGTCGGCGTTCTCCGGCAGGAAGAAGCACGGGTGGAGCCGCACGTCCGCGTCGGGATAGATGTCCAGCATGCGCTCCTTCATGACCTCCACCTTGTAGCGGCCCACGGTCTTTCGGGTGGCGATGATCTGCCGGTTCAGGTTGGTCAGGCAGACCCTGTCGTCGTCCACCAGGTCGAACGCGCCCACGCCGCTGCGCACCAGCGCCTCGCACACGTAGCCGCCCACGCCGCCCACGCCGAACACCGCGACCCGGCACCCCTTCAGCTTCTCCATCGCCGCGCGGCCCAGCAAAAGCTGCGTCCTCGAAAATTGGTCCAACATGCCCTCGCCCCCATAAACGAACCTGTCCGGTCGGTTTTCCGAAGCATTATAGCATAGGAAGGAAATAAATGTCAAGGACGGATCATTATAGCCTGCGGCTATAATGATCTATATGTTTTATCAACTTGACAATTGTCCAGACACCCTGTATAATAGGCGCATCAATCCTACGCGGGATGTAGGAAATTTATGCAGGGAGACAAGAACATGAAGCATATCAAGAGGATCGTTAGCTTATTGCTGGTCGCGCTGTTGGCGCTGAGCGCCGCGGCGTTTGCGGAGGCGGCGGACGCCGTCGCCATCGACAAGGAGGCCTTTGACGCCCTGATCGCGGGCGGTGCGGTCGCCTCGGACGAGGCCATCGCCGCGAGCGAATGGGCCACCGCCGTGAAGGACGCGGGCGTGCTGCGCGTCGGCGGCACCCGCACCTCCTTCCTGTTCAGCCAGCTGGACGAGGCGGACAACGGCATCCGCGGCTTCGACGCGGGCCTCTACCAGCTCCTGGCCAAGTACATCCTGGGCGACGAGACCGCCTTTGAGCTGACCCAGGTGGATTCCAGCACCCGCGAGTCCGTGCTGACCGGCGGCCAGGTGGACGCGGTGTTCGCCACCTACTCCATCACCCCCGCCCGCGCCGAGGTCATCTCCTTCGCCGGCCCCTACTACACCTCCCGGCAGGCCGTGCTGGTGAAGAAGGGCAACACCGAGGTCACCGGCATCGACAGCCTGGCGGGCAAGATCGTGGCGACCCAGGCGGGCTCCACCGGCCCGGCGATCCTCGCGGAGTTCGCGCCCGAGGCCGACGTGCAGGAGTTCGAGAGCGACCAGGAGGCCCGCGCTTCCGTGGAGCAGGGCCGCTCCGACGCCTACGTCACCGACTACACCCTGCTGCTGAACGCCATCGTCAAGAACCCCGATGCCTATGAGATCGCCGGCGACGTGTTCGGCCCCGAGGACAACTACGGCATCGGCCTGCCGAAGGACTCCGACGGCGTGGCCTTCGTCAACGACTTCCTCAAGGCCGTGGTGGCGGACGGCACCTGGGCGAACCTGTGGAAGATCAGCCTCGGCGACCGCACCGGCATCGACACCCCGCCGGAAGCCCCGGTGATCGAGTAAACCGATAAGACCCATTCCAAAGGACATGTGTCAAACCGCATGAGTAGGGGCGGCGTTTCGCCGCCCGCCATGTACAAACGTTCCGTTTTGCACAGGGCGGGCGCCGCAACGGCGCCCCTACCCTGGTTTTTGCATATCGACCGATCCCTTTGAGGCGATCCGGACCGGAGGTTTCCATGAGTATATCCGATCTTTTGAATCAATACGGGAGCGACTACCTTGCGGGCCTGCTGACCACGTGGCGGCTGACGGCGATCTCCTTCGTCCTGGCCTTCCTGATCGGCATCGTGGTGACGGTGGCGCGGGTGAGCCCGGTGAAGCCGCTGCGGGCGTTCGGGGACTTCTACGTGCAGATCTTCCGCAACATCCCCGGCGCGTCGATGCTGATCCTGCTGGTGTACGCGCTGCCCTACCTGGGGTTCGTGTTATCCTATGAGACCTGCGTGCTGGCGGCGTGCACGCTGATCCCCGCGGCGTTCTGCTCGGAGTACCTGATGGCGGGCATGAACACCATCGACCTGGGCCAGATCGAGGCGGCCCGGGCGCTGGGCATGCGCTTCATACAGACCATCCGGCGCATCGTCATCCCCCAGGCCCTGCGCTCCAGCGTGCTGCCGATGACGAACCTGCTGGTGGCCACGATGCTGACCACGGCGCTGGCGTCCCAGGTGCCGCTGAAGCCCCGGGACCTGACGGGGCTGGTGTCCCACATCAACACCCACGCGGTGGGCGGCGTGACGGCGTTCTTGATCTCCGCCGCGCTGTACTGCGCCACGGCGGTGCTGATCGGCTTCATCGGGGCGAGGATCGACAGAAAGGTGAGGATACTGCGATGAGCGCCGGAAACATGACCATCCGGGAGGCCCTGTACGAGGCCCCCGGCCCGCGGGCCAGGCGGCGCATCGCCGTGGTCACCGGGCTGTCCGTCGTCGCGCTGCTGGCGCTGCTGGCGGTGATCGTGCGACAGTTCTACGTCACCGGGCAGCTGAGTCCCCGCTACTGGTCCTTCTTCACCCGCTGGACCACATGGCGCTTCCTGGGCCAGGGCCTGCTGGGCACGCTCCAGGTGGCGGCCATGTCCATGCTGCTGGCCTTCACCATGGGCTTTTTGATGATGCGCGGCAAGCTGAGCAATAATAAGCTTTTGCGCGGGCTGTGCGCGACGCTGGTGGAGTTCTCCCGCGGCGTGCCGACGCTGTTGTTCATCTACTTCTTCTTCCTGGTGGTGCCGCAGCTGGGCATCAAATTGGCGGCGTTCTGGAAGGTGTCCATCCCCGTGGCGCTGTCGGCGGCGGGCGTCTCCGCCGAGACCCTGCGCTCCGGCGTCAACGCCGTGCCCAAGGGCCAGCGGGAGGCGGCGATGTCGCTGGGCATGCGGGAGCGGCGCATGTTCTACAAGATCATCTTCCCCCAGGCGTTCCGCTTCATGATCCCGTCGCTGATCGCGGAGCTGGTCATCGTCCTGAAGGACACCACCTTCGCCTACGTGGTCAACTTCCCGGACCTGATGCAGAACGCGAAGGTGCTCATCTCCAACTACGACGCCATGCTGTCAGTGTACCTGGTGGCGGCGGTCATCTACATCATCATCAACTACCTGCTGAACCGGCTGTCGGTGTACCTGACCGGCCGGAGCAGGACCGGAAAGGGGGCCGCGGCCCGTGTCTGACAAGCCCGTCATCGAATTGAAGCACGTGGACAAGCACTACGGCGCGCTGCACGTTTTGAAGGACGTGAGCCTGAGCGTCCGCAAGGGGGAGGTCGTGGTCATCATCGGCCCGTCCGGCTCCGGCAAGTCCACCCTGTGCCGCACCATCAACCGCCTCGAGCCCATCGACTCCGGCGAGATCCTGATCGACGGCGTGGCGCTGCCCCAGGAGGGGAAGGCGCTGGCCGAGCTGCGGTCCCAGATCGGCATGGTGTTCCAGTCGTTCAACCTGTTCCCGCACATGAGCGTGCTGAACAACGTCGTCCTGTCGCCGGTGGACGTGCTCAAGCGACCCAGGGCCCAGGTGCGCGAGGAGGCGATGGCGCTTTTGAACCGCGTGGGCGTGGGCGACCAGGCCCACAAGGTCCCCGCCCAGCTCTCCGGCGGCCAGCAGCAGCGCGTCGCCATCGCCCGGGCCCTGGCCATGAAGCCCAAGGCCATGCTCTTCGACGAGCCCACCAGCGCCCTCGACCCCGAGATGATCGGCGAGGTGCTGGCCGTCATGACCGAGCTGGCCGCCGAGGGCATGACCATGGTGGTCGTCACCCACGAGATGAACTTCGCCCGCAGGGTCGCCCACCGCGTGGTGTTCATGGACGGCGGCGTCATCCTCGAGGAGGGAAAGCCCGACGAGTTCTTCACGAATCCGCAGACCCAGCGGGCGCGGGATTTCCTGGACTCGATACAGAACCATTGACACAGAAACAGAAACAGGAACCGGAGGATGCTTCTGTTCCTGTTTCTGTTCCCGTATGTTCACTATTGATTCATACATTGATAATATACCTACTATATTGATATGCTATGATGCTCCCACAAACCAGATGGGAGTGATTTGACATGAAACGCACGATGCTGCTTATCGGACTTGTGATGCTGCTGGCGCTGACGGCGCTGGCGGAGGGCGGATTCACCTTCGACGCCTCGGGGCTGACCGGCGCGCCGACCTTCATCGACCTGGAGGTGGACGGCACGGCGATGCAGCTCATCGCCCGGAAGGACGACGCCGGGGCCGTGCGGCTGGCGTTCAACACCTGCCAGTCCTGCGCCGGCTCGCCCTATGCCTGGTTCGAGGACCTGGGCGACGGCACCATGCAGTGCCAGAACTGCGGGCTGACCTTCCCGCTGGACACCGTGGGCACCGAGCGGGCCATGGGCTGCAACCCGGTGACCATTTCCGACTTCACCGTGGACGGGGACAGCGTGACCGTGCCGGAGGCCGTGCTGAAGGACAACGTGGCGCGCTTCGCCAACTGGAAGAAGATCGACTGACATGAAAGAAATGACCTGGCACGTGGCGGGCATGCACTGTCCCCACTGTGAGACGGCGATCCTGCGGGCGGTGCGGGGCGTGAAGGGCCTGGAGGACGCGAAGGCGGACTACCGGGCCGGGACGCTGACCGCCCGGTGGGACGAGCGGGCGCTGCCCGAGGCGGCGCTCCAAAAGCGCATCGCCGAGGCGGGCTACACGCTGGCCCGCGGGAAGCGCACGAATCCCCTGTGGGGGATCGTGCTGGTGGCGGCGGCGCTGGTCGTCGCGCTGTCGCCGCTTCGGACCGTGCTGTCGCGGTTCCCGACGGCCCAGGCGGGCATGGGGCTGGGGGCGCTGTTCGTGGTGGGCCTCCTGACCTCGCTGCACTGTGTCGCCATGTGCGGCGGCATCAACCTGGCCCAGAGCGCGGCGTCGGCCCAGTCCGGCCGGAAGGTGTCCGCGGCCAACATCCAGTACAACCTGGGGCGGGTGATCTCCTACACCGCCGTCGGCGGCATCGTCGGCGCGGTGGGCTCGGTGTTCCGGCTGAGCGCCGCCGCCCAGGCCGCGATCCAACTCGTGGCCGCAGCGTTCATGGTGCTGATGGCCCTGAACCTGCTGGACGTGGGCGGCTTCTTCCCCACGCTGCCGCTGGGACTGCGGACCCGGCTGATGGGCCGCGGCAGGCGCTCGTCGCTGTACATCGGGCTGCTCAACGGCCTGATGCCCTGCGGCCCGCTCCAGGCGATGCAGCTCTACGCCCTGTCCACCGGGAGCTGGCGGATGGGCGCGCTGTCCATGCTGTGCTTCAGCCTGGGCACCGTGCCGCTGATGCTGGGCTTCGGGCTGGTCAGCGGCAGGCTCAACGCCCGGTTCGCCCGGCCCATGCGGCTGGCCTCCGGCGCGCTGGTGCTGATGATGGGCGCGGCGATGGCCGTCAACGGGCTGTCCCTGGCGGGCGTGCCGCTGCCGTCCTTCGGCGCGGGCGCTGCCGACACCGCCGTGGGCGAGGACGTGCAGATCGTCGCCTCCGAGCTGGACTGGCGCGGCTATCCCGACATCACCGTCCGGGCCGGCGTGCCCGTCCAGTGGACCATCCACGCCGACGCCGAGAAGATCACCGGCTGCAACAACGAGATGGTCATCCCCGCCCTCGACCTGCGCGTGCCCCTCTCGCCCGGGGACAACGTGGTGGAGTTCACCGTCGATGACCCCGGCGTCATCCCCTATACCTGCTGGATGGGGATGCTGCGCGGGTCGATCACCGTGGAATAAATAAAGACACCGCCGACGCGATGATGCGCGGCGGTGTCTGCTATTTCATTCGGCCCTGCGCTCCAGGGCGTCCAGGTCGGCGCGGTAGAGCTTTGACCGGCTCTTGACGGCGACGACGCACAGCGGCTCGATCTCCGAGAGGTGGTTTTTGACCTGATAGATGCTGATGCCGCTCTCCCGGGAGATGGCGGTGATGTTCAGGCTCTCGCTGTCGCAGACGGAGACCTGCACGAGTACGAAGAGCGCTTTTCGCGCCTCCGGGGACAGGGGCTGCCTGTCCAGGATGTCGAGGTAGTGCCCGATGCTCGCCTGCTTGTCGCGCAGGTATTCGGCGACCTGCGTGCAGGCCTCGAGCACGAAATCCAGGAAGCCCGTGACGAACAGCGTCATGTCGCCGTAGTTGTGCCGGTCGTCGGCGTCCTTGAACAGGGCGTAATACTCGTTGCGCCGGTTCTTGATGACGTAGGACAGCCGAAGGGCGGCGAGCAGGGGAACGTCATTTTCGATCAGCCTGGCGCTGCTGATGAACCGCGACATCCTGCCGTTCCCGTCGTAGAAGGGATGGATGTAGGCGAACATGAAGTGGAACGCCGCGATCCGGATCAGGGGGTCGCAGTCCGCGTCGTTGAGGAACGCGAGGGCGTGCTCCATGGCCTCGTTGATGGCCGCTTCGGGATAGACGCCCTGGTGGATCTCGATGTCGTGGGCGTTGCGCACGGAGACGGAGCCGCGCCGGAAATACAGGCCGTCAGGAGCGTTGTCGGGCTTCTCCTTCACCACCTCGTCCAGTATGAATTCGTCGTACAGGCGGCGCACGTCCTGGCACGAGTCCAGCGCGACATCCGGCTTGGACAACAGCAGCAGGTACTTCCGGATCATCCCGTCGAAGCGCTGCCCGCGCATGCCGCGATGGATGGCCTCCAGGGAATCGCTGATCTCCTTACGGGTGCTGTGCACGTTCTCCGTCTCGTTGGTCTGCTGGATCTCCTCGATGACCGCCCTGCGGATGAATTGCTGCTTGGCCACGACGGGAAGCTCCCGGTCCAGCGCGTCCAGCGTCCTGCACACGCGCTCGATGCGGCGAAGCTTGTCCGCCAGCGCGTCGCAGTACAGTATGAAAGCGGGATGCCCGTTGACCGAAAAATCGGGCGTGATCGAGGCATAGCTTTCCCTGAGCTCGGCGGCCTTCGCCTCCGCCAGCTCGCTCTTGCCGCCCATCTGGTAATACAGCTTGCGCATGCCGGGATACCTTTTCATTTCAAGACCCCCTCGCGTCTATTATACACCATTTTGGACGGCGAATCCGCTATCGAAGTAAAAAAATGCCGGTTTTTTTATGTAGACCGGCTTAAAAACGGCCTCCCGACATCAAAAATCGCCGTTTTTTGATGTCGGGAGGTATTTGCGGGATGTGTCGAAGATAAAAAGCCTTGATTTTTACTTTTCCAGCATGCTCATGACCCGCTGGTACAGGGCGGCGTCGAGGAGGCAGGTGACGGCGGTGCCGGTATCGGTGTATTCCTCGGAGAGGACCTGCCCGCGCTCGTGGATGAGGGAGAGCACGCCGCCCTTGTGGTAGGGGACGACCAGCTCGGCGCGGTGGCGGAGGGCGGCGACGCGGCGGGAGATCTCCGCCTTGAGCGCGTCGAGGCCCTGGCCGTCCCGGGCGGAGATGAGTATGGCGTCGGCGGGCTCGATCATGCCGGTGATGTGGGCGGCGTCGGACTTGTTGAGGGCCTCGAGGATGGGCTTGTCGCCCGCGCCCAGCTCGTTCAGGACCTGGAACACGGTCGCCCGCTGCTGGGCGTAGCTGGGGCTGGACAGGTCGGACACCACCACCAGCAGGTCGGCGTAGAGCGCCTCCTCCAGCGTGGAGCGGAACGCCTGCACGAGCTGGTGGGGGAGCTTCCGGATGAAGCCCACCGTGTCCACCACCAGGCACTCCCGGTTCTCGGGCAGCTCGACCCTGCGCATGACGGGGTCGAGGGTGGCGAACAGCTTGTCCTCCACCAGCACGTCCGCGCCGGACAGCGCGTTTAAGAGCGTGGACTTGCCGGCGTTGGTGTAGCCCACCAGCGCCACGGTGGTCTGGCCGGTCTTTTCCCGGCGGGCGCGGCGCAGGTCGCGCTGCTTCTTGATCTCCTTCAATTGGTTTTCCAGGTCGTCGATCCTGCGGCGGATGCGGCGGCGGTCCACCTCCAGGCGGGTCTCGCCGGGGCCGCGGGTGCCGATGCCGCCGCCCAATCGCGACAGCGCCGCGCCCATGCCCTGGAGCCGCGGCAGGCGGTACTTCATCTGCGCCAGCTCCACCTGCAATTTGCCCTCGGCGGACTGGGCGCGCTGGGCGAAGATGTCCAATATCAGCGCGGTGCGGTCGATGACCCGCACGCCCAGGGCGTTTTCGAGGTTGCGCTGCTGCGCGCCGGTCAGCTCGTCGTCCAGGATCGCCAGGTCGATCTCCAGCGTCTGGCAGGTGAGCTGCAATTCCTCGGCCTTGCCGGAGCCGATGTAGGTGGCCGGGTCGGGCTTCATGCGGTTTTGCAGCACCCGGGTCATCACCATGGCCCCGGCGGTCTCGGCCAGCGAGGCCAGCTCGTCCAGCGATTCGTCGGAGTCCGTGGAGATCAGCATGACCTTCTCGGCCACCTCCACGATGCCGCCCTTCTCGATGGCCTTCTTGACCCGCTCCTCCGCCAGCTCGATCTCCTTCATCCACAGGTTCTGCGGGATGCGGCCGGGCTTGACGGGACCCTTTAAGACCACGGACAGGTTGTCGTACTCCGTCTCGCCCAGGAACGCCGCGCTGATGCCGGTGCAGATGCCGTCCGCCACGCCCACGGCGCACATGGCGTCGAAGCGCAAAAGCCGCAGGGCTTGCAGGTCCACGTCGGACAGCCGGGCGCTCCCGCCGGGATGGGTATGTATGCAGCGGAAGCCCGCCAGGCGGTCCAGGTTGCGGCGCAGGTGCAGCTCCGGCAGCGCGATGGACCCGATGGAGCCGATGGCGATCTCCAGTACCGTGCCGTCGCGGCCCAGGTACACCAGCATCTCCCGGTTCAGCGCCGTGGTGTGCTTCACCAGTATGTTCAACAGACGGTCCGGCAGGAAGGCGTCGCGCTCGAATTCGGCGTCGTAGAGCCGCTCCAGCTCGTTCAATACGCTCTCCCGGATGCCGGTCAGGTTGCCTTGGATCATATATACCTCCGTGGGGAAAATTGAGAATCGATGACCCCTACTCCCTACTCCCTACTCCCTCAAATCACATAAAACCACTCCGCGTCGTCCCCGGGCACATCGGGCTGCACCACGAATCCCTGTCCGTTCTTGTACAGCAGCTCCTGGCTCTTGATGCTGACGCGGGTGCCGGGGGCGATGGGGTGGGTGATGAACACGTTGGAGCCGATGACGGAGTCGTGGCCGATGACGGTCTCGCCGCCCAGGATGGACGCGCCGGCGTAGATGGTGACGTTGTCCTCGATGGTGGGGTGCCTGCGCACGCCGTGGAGCTTCTGCCCGCCGCGGGTGGACAGCGCGCCCAGGGTGACGCCCTGGTAGAGCTTGACGTTGTCGCCGATGACGGTGGTCTCGCCCACCACGATGCCGGTGCCGTGGTCGATGAAGAAGTACCTCCCGATCTGCGCGCCGGGATGGATGTCGATGCCGGTCTTGCTGTGGGCGGACTCGGTCATGATGCGCGGGATCAGCGGCACGTTCAGCTGGAACAGCACGTGGGCCAGCCGGTTCACGGTGATGGCGTACAGGCCGGGATAGGCGATGATGACCTCGGCCTTGCTGGACGCCGCCGGGTCGCCGTCGTAGAACGCCTGTAAATCAGTCTCGACGTAGGCGCGTATCTCCGGCAGCTTGCCCAAAAACGCCGCGGTGATGTCCTCGGCGGCGCGCTCCACGTCCGACACCTGCCCGCTGCCCCGCAGCGCGATGCCGATCTGCCGGTTCAGGTGGAACGCCACGTCCTCGATCAGCGCCGACAGGTTGTTCTTCGGGTTGTAGATGCGGTAGGTGTAGTCCCGGTAATAGCCCGGGAACACCAGCCGCAGCAGCTTCCCGATCAGGTCCTCGATGATCTGCCGGTCGGGCTGGGTGAACATCTCCAGCCGGTCGATCACCCGGTCGTGGCCGTAATCCTCCAATATATAGTCCGCCAGCGCCTGCACGCGGCGCTCGAACCGCTCGTAGCTCTCTTTCATGCCAATCTCTCCTTGGGTCATGTTCTCACCTATTTTATCATATCCCCTTCCCCTTCGCAACAGGTCCCAAAAAACAAAATAAAACACGCCGCCGTGTGACGGTTCTGTGACCATCCTCCTGCTATAATACAATCAATCCAACAAGGAGGAGTGATCATGATGAAAAAGATCGTTTGTCTGGTGCTTGCGGCGCTGATGGCCCTGTCCGGCGTGGCGCTGGCGAGCGATGCCGATATGCTGCTGTGGGAGTTCCCCGAGGTCGGGTTCACGATGAGCGTCCCCGACGACTTCCGGGACCTCAAGGGCCAGGTCGTCCCGTTCTCGGCGGTGGAGCTGGGGGACGGCACGGGCATCTACATGTTCTCGTCCTTCTACGTGGCCCTGGACCGCGCGCGGTTCGAGGCCCTCTCCGAGAAGGGCGACGACGCCACCGACGCGGAGAAGCAGGCGCTGACCGACGCCCTCGTGCCGTACCTGATGCTGTTCATCGTCCGGGAGAACGCCGCCACGGCGCTGCTCGAGGCGTTCGCGGGCGACGACCTGGCGACGCTGGGCCTGCGGCAGGTGGCGAAGGCGGGCGGCTGCGCGTTCTACAGCTTCGTGCCCCCGGAGCGCGTCCGGCTCGACGACCCGGAATTCGACGCGGAATACGCCTCGATCATGGACCGCATGGACGAGGTGCTCGCCATGTGCGACTTCTACGCGCCCAGCGATCCCTACGCGGACAAGGTGGGCCAGAAGCTGGCCTTCGAGACCACGGACCTCAACGGTGATCCTATATCCAGCGCGGACCTGTTCGCCCGGCACGAGTACACCCTTCTGAACGTGTGGGCGACCTGGTGCGGCTCCTGCGTGAACGAGCTCTCCGAGCTGGACGCCCTGAACGAGCGCCTCGGGGCGATGGACTGCGGCGTGGTCGGCGTCCTCGAGGACAGCGCCAAGGCCGGCAAGGTCGACAAGGCCAAGGCGATCCTGGCCGAGAACGGGGCCCACTACCCCTGTATCCGCGCCACGGACGAGCTGATGGACCAGCTCGCCGTGAAGAACTACCCGACCACCTTCATCGTGGACCGCACGGGCGCCATCGTCGGGGAGGCCGTCGTCGGCGCGTTCCCGGACCGCTACGAGGCCCAGGTCATGGCGCTGCTGAACGCGAAATGATGCGCCCGCTCTTGTCCGAAGCGTGTTTTCATGTTATACTGTCATAGGAATACATCGAGGATGCGAAGGAGGAGAGAACCATGAGGAAATTTATCGTCTGCGCTCTGGCGCTGCTTGTGCTGATGTTGGCCGCGACCCCCGCCCTGGCGGGGGTGGGCGACGAGATGTACGCCACCAAGGACGGCGTGAAGGTCTACCTCGAGCCCGACAAGGACAGCGAGGTGGTCCTGCGGCTCGAAAAGGGTGAGAGCGTCCACGTCATGGAGGAGAGCGACAACGGCAAGTGGTACGGCTACTACCCGCCGGACGACTCCATGGGCCTGTGCTGGGTGCAGGAGAAGTACCTGAGCGACGAAATGCCCCACGACCACGAGTGGAGCGACTGGGAGATCGAGGAGGAGCCCACCTGCACCCACGAGGGCCTGCGCGTGCGCTACTGCGAGATCTGCGGCGCGGAGCAGGAGGACACCATCGACAAGCTGGACCACGAGTACGGCAAGTGGACCGTCACCCGTGAGCCCACCTGCACCCACGAGGGCGAGCGCACCCGCACCTGCGAGGTCTGCGGCCACGAGCAGACCCAGACCCTGGACAAGCTGGACCACGAGTACGGCAAGTGGACCGTCGTGCGGGAGGCCGACTGCCAGCACGAGGGCGAGCGCACCCGCACCTGCAAGGTCTGCGGCTACGAGCAGACCCAGACCCTCGACAAGACCGACCACGACTACGGCCCCTGGGAGATCGCCGTGGAGGCCACGGACCACTCCGCCGGCGAGCGCAGCCGGACCTGCCAGGTCTGCGGCCATGAGCAGACCGAGGCCTACGACCCCGAGGGCACCCTGCGCCGCAAGGATCGCGGCGAGGACGTGCGCAGGCTCCAGCAGCTCCTGGTGGACCAGGGCTATCTGAAGAACAGCGGCGCGGACGGCATCTTCGGCGGCAGCACCGAGACCGCCGTCAAGAAGTTCCAGCTGGACCAGGGCCTCGAGCCCGACGGCGTCGCCTGGCCCCAGACCCAGAAGCGGCTGGACCACGACTTCGGCCCCTGGACGGTCACCGCGCCCCTCACCCGCGACGCCGACGGCCAGCGGACCCGCACCTGCGTGGACTGCGGCTACCAGGAGACCGAGCCCATCCCCGCCCATCCGCGCTTCGCGCGCTGGGACCGCGGCGAGGACGTGCGCACCCTGCAGAACATGCTCAACGACCTGGGCTACAACGCAGGCCGCGCCGACGACATCTACGGCGACAAGCTGGACAACGCCTTCGCGGCCCTGGCCGAGGACGCGGGCTTCGACTTCGCGGCGGGCAGCGTGCTCCCCTCGGAGATCGATTCGCTGACGAACCACTGGATCGCGGCCCAGCCGGAGCTCTGGAAGGGCATGGGCGACAAGGACTCCCCCGTGGAGCTGGCCCTGACCGTGACCCCCAGGGAGGCCGAGGGCCCCGTGCGCGACTTCGACTGGACGCTGACCAACCTGGGCGGCGCGGGCTGCAGCTTCAAGGCGCTGCTGCTGGGCTTCGGCGAGACCCACGACTTCGCAAAGGACAACTACGTCATGGTGCTGAACAACGCCGACCTCGGCCCCAACGGCGGCAACACCCTGTCCGGCAGCTTCACCGCCTCCGCCGACTGGGACGCCACCGGCGCGAAGTACTTCAGCTTCGCCGCCCTGGCCGTGGCCGACGCCGACGGCGCGAGGTGGCTGAGCAACGCCATCATCCTCCCGATCGAATGACCCCATAAATGAAGGGCGCCAGCGGCAAGACCGCTGGCGCCCTTTCATGTGGCCCCCAAGGGTTCTTCCCTATTTCCCTTATAGGAAATTTGTATGACTGGCGTCCTCCCCCTTGATTCTTAATGCCCCGACCGCTATAATGGTCTCATGTACACTCGAAACGGAGGCGTCCCTATGAATTTCATATTCATCTCCCCGCATTTCCCCCACACCTACTGGCAGTTCAGCGACCGGCTGCGGCGCAGCGGCGTGAACGTGCTGGGCATCGGGGACGCGCCCTACGACGGGCTGGAGGCGGCGCTCAAGGGCGCGCTGACGGAATACTACAAGGTCGATTCCCTGGAGGACTACGACCAGGTCTACCGGGCGGTGGCGTTCTTCGCCTTCAAGTACGGCAAGATCGACTGGCTGGAGTCCAACAACGAATACTGGCTGGAGCAGGACGCCCGCCTGCGCACGGATTTCCACATCACCACCGGCATACAGTTTGACGAGATCGGCGGCTGGAAGCACAAGTCCGCCATGAAGCCGGTGTACCAGGCGGCGAACATCCCCACCGCCCGCTGCCACAAGGTCACGACCCTCGAGGCGGCCCGGGCGTTCCTCGACGAGGCGGGCGGCTACCCCGTCATCGTCAAGCCCGACGTGGGCGTGGGCGCGGCGAACACCTGGCGGCTGGACGACGACGCGGGGCTGGAGGCGTTCTTCCGCGACAAGCCCGACGTGCCCTACGTGATGGAGGAGTTCGTGGAGGGCGACATCTGCTCCTACGACGCCATCACCGACTCCCGCTGCGACCCGCTGTTCGAGTCCATGACCGTCTGGCCGCCGTCCATCGCGGACATCGTCAACAAGGACCTGGACCTGTCCTACTACACCTGCGCGGCGGTGCCCGAGCCGCTCCAGGACCTGGGGCGGCGGGCGCTCAGGGCGTTCAACGTCAAAAGCCGCTTCGTGCACCTCGAGTTCTTCCGCATGACCAAAGCCCGCAAGGGCCTGGGCAACGTGGGCGACTTCGTGGCCCTGGAGGTCAACATGCGGCCCGCCGGCGGCTACACGCCGGACATGATGAACTTCGCCCACTCCACCGACTGCTACCAGATCTGGGCGGACATGGTGACCACGGATTCCCGCCGCCTGCCCGACAGCGGCGACCACCACTGGTGCGTCTACGCCAGCCGCAAGGACAGCCACCGCTACCGCCACACCCATGAGGAGATACTCGCGCGCTACGGCCAGCGCATCGTCATGTGCGAGCGCATGCCGGAGCTGATGTGGGCCACCATGGGCTGCCAGATGTACACCGCCCACGCATACAGCGAGGCGGAGGTGCAGGAATTCATCGACTTCGTGCATGAGAGGGCGTAAGGTATGACAGAGCAGTATCCGAAAAAGTACAGCCCGGCGCTGGGCCGGGAGATGGAGTGCGCCGTGTTCGGCGACGGCGGCAAGCTGTGCCTCGCCTTCGCGCCCCAGAACGGCCGGTTCTACGATTTCATCAACTTCGGCATGGTGGAGACCGTGCGGCCGTGGATCGAGGCAGGAAAAATAAGGCTCGTCTGCGTGGACAGCATCGACGGCGAGACCTGGTCCGGCGGCGGCGACCCCCGCGCCCGCATCGAGCTCCAGGAGCGCTGGTTCCACTACGTGGTGGACGAGCTGGTCCCCGAATACAGCCGCGGCGAAAAGGCCATCGTCACAGGATGCAGCATGGGCGGCGTCCACGCGGGGAACTTCTTCTTCCGCCGGCCCGACCTGTTCGATACCATGATCTCCCTGTCCGGGCTGTTCAACGCCCAGTACTTCTTCCACGACTACATGGACGACCTGGTCTACGCCAACTCCCCCGTCCACTTCCTGCCCAACATGCCCGCCGACCACCCGTGGATGAAGCTCTACAACCAGAGCCGCATCATCCTCTGCGTGGGCCAGGGCCCCTGGGAGGACGACCTGCTGGCCGGCACCCGCGCCCTCGACGCCGTGCTCACCCAAAAGGGCATCGGCCACTGGGCCGACTACTGGGGCTTCGACGTCGCCCACGACTGGTGCTGGTGGCAGAAGCAATTGCCCTACTTCATGGGCCACGTCATGCCGCTATGATCGAAAAGGAGGTATCTCACATGTCCAACATCGTCATCAACACCCCCGCCGCGCCCGCGGCCATCGGTCCCTATGCCCAGGCCATCCAAGCGGGCGGCGCGCTGTACACCTCCGGCCAGCTCGGCCTCGACCCCGCCACCGGGGCGCTGCCCGAGGGCGTGGAGGCCCAGGCCAAGCGGTCCCTCGAAAACCTCGGGGCCCTGCTCGACGCCGCCGGGTACGCCAGGACCGACGTGGTCAAGACCACCGTGTTCCTGAAGGACCTCGCCGACTTCGCCGCCGTCAACCAGATCTACGCCGACTTCTTCGGGGCCCATAAGCCCGCCCGCTCCTGCGTCCAGGTCGCCGCCCTGCCCAAGGACGGCCTCGTGGAGATCGAACTGGTCGCCGTGAAGTAATTACTGCCCGGCCAAAAGCCTTCCCCCGGTGGGGAAGGTGGCAGCCCGAAGGGCTGACGGATGAGGTCCCCAGCGGGCGGCGCAACGCCGCCCCTACGGGTCACATCGTCGTAGGGGCGCCGTTTCGGCGCCCGCCCGTCGTACGACATACCGTATATTCGACGGGCGCTGGGGGCAGCGCCCCTACGTTCTCCCCTACTCCCTACTGTCTACTGCCTACTCCCTCAAAAAATCCCTGTTTACATTCCGCCCGACTCGTGGTATAATATCCATGCGAACAGCGAACGGGAGGGATACGACATGCCGACAAAGGGCGTCAAGGTGATCGCGCAAAACCGCCGCGCCCGGCATGACTACTTCGTCCTGGAGACCTGGGAGGCGGGCATCGAGCTGAAGGGCACGGAGGTCAAGTCCATCCGCCTGGGCAAGTGCAACCTGAAGGACAGCTACGGCGCGGTGAAGAACGGCGAGCTGTTCGTCTACGGCATGCACATCAGCCCCTACGAGAAGGGCAGCTACTTCAACACCGATCCCATGCGTCCCAAGCGCCTGCTGATGCACAAGTCGGAGATCCGCAAGTGCCAGCAGCAGGTGATGCAGCAGGGCCTGGCGCTGATCCCGCTGTCCGTGTACCTCAAGGACGGCCGGATGAAGCTGGAGCTGGCGCTCTGCAAGGGCAAAAAGCTGTACGACAAGCGCGACGACATGGCCAAGCGCGACGCCAAGCGGGACATCGACCGCATGATGCGCGCCAAGGGATAGTCCGGTCAGTGCTCTCCCACCCATGCGGGGCCGTATTTGGTTTCGACGGGGATGCGGAAGGGCGGAGAAGCGAGCGGCGGCCCTGTACCGCCTGACAACGGGAAAAAACAATAACTGACAACTACTCTAACGTAGCTTTCGCCGCTTAATCGGCGATCGTCGACCCTGAGCGTCCTGCCGCGCAGGCCATCGACGTCATAGTAGCAGGGAACCAGCCGCCTTAAGCTTTGCGGGCGGTGGGACTTTATGAAGCTACTGATGTCCGGATCCCGTCTGTGGGAGCCGGACGGAGGGAACGTCAATACGCAGACTGCGCTCGGAGATGCTTCGTTCGTCTGGTCTTCGGACAGGGGTTCGACCCCCCTCGGCTCCACTCCCATCGGACCATCGCGCCATCGGCGCGGTGGTCCTTTTTTGTCATATCCCCCTTGACGAGCGTATATACTTTGGTATATACTTATAGTGCAGGAGGTGAGTGTCATGGAGGTAGCGAAGGTATTTGCCAACGGCG
>JAFUWR010000288.1 GCA_017471125.1 Clostridia bacterium
CCTGGCCCGCGATCAGGTCGGCGAACGCCTTGCCCTCGGCGTTGTACACCCGGTACACCCGCTTGAGGCCGGGGTTGGTGATCTTCTCCACGGTCTCGGAGATCTTGATGCGGGGCTCGAACACGCCCGCGTCGTTGGTCACCGCGCACAGCTTGTACACCGCGCCGAACACCGGGTCGGACTTGGCGGTGATCATCCGCTCGCCCACGCCGAAGGAGTCGATGGCGCCGCCCTGGTCCAGTATGGACGTGATGGTGTACTCGTCGAGGCTGTTGGACACGACGATCTTCGCCTCGGTGTAGCCCGCCTCGTCCAGCATGCGCCGGGATTCCCGGGACAGGTAGGCCAGGTCGCCGGAGTCCAGCCGGATGCCGTAGTTCCTGGACTGGACGCCCCGGGCCTTCATCTCGTCGAACACCCTGATGGCGTTGGGCACGCCGGACTTCAACACGTCGTAGGTGTCCACGAGCAATATGCAGTTGTCGGGGTAGACCTCGGCGAATTTGCGGAAGGCCGTCAGCTCGTCCTGGTAGAACATGACCCAGCTGTGGGCCATGGTGCCGCCCACGGGGATGTCGAACTCCTGCCCCGCGGAGACGGTGGCCGTGCCGTTGACGCCGCCGATGAAGCAGGCCCGCGCGCCCAGTATGGCCGCGTCGTTGTTGTGGGCGCGGCGTGCGCCGAAGTCGCTGACCGCCCGGCCCGCGGCGGCGCGGACGATGCGGTTGGCCTTGGTGGCGATCAAGGACTGGTGGTTCACCTGGGCCAGCAGCTCCGTCTCGATCACCTGCGCCTGCACCAGGTCGGCCACCACGGTGATGATGGGCTCGTTGGGATACATCACCGTGCCCTCCGGGAAGGCGTACACGTCGCCGGTGAAGCGAAACGCCGCCAGGTAGTCGAGGAACTCGGCGCTGAACAGGTCCAGCCCCCGCAGGTACTCGATGTCCTCTGCCTCGAACCGCATGCCCTCGAGGTATTGCAAGATCTGCTCCAGCCCCGCGAAGATGGCGAAGCCGCCCTCGTCCGGGTTGCGCCGATAGAACACGTCGAAGGCCACCCGATGGCCCTGCTGCTCCTGGGTGAAGTAGCCGTTGGCCATGGTCAGCTCGTACAGGTCCATCATCATGCTGATGTTCCGCCGGTCAAATATCGTCTTGTGCGTCATGACTTATCCCCCATTATCTCAACGGCCATGGCCGTATAGTCCCCTTTTGCGTATGTAGCGATAGACGTCCTCCGTCACCAGATGGCGATAGGCATGCCCCTCCCGGACGAAGTGGCGGATGTCGGAGGAGGCCACGTCGATCTGGAACACGTCCACGACCTCGATCCGGGCGTTTTGCTCGCGGCGAAGCTGCTCCACCCGCGCGAGGAAGTCCGAATCGTCCATGCCGCCGCGGGTGAAGGCCAGCAGCGTCACGGTGTCCAGTATGACCTCCGGGTCCCGCCAGCGCGCCATGTCCAGCAGGCTGTCGGCCCCCAGGATCCAGTAGAGGTCGTCGCCGGGATACATCTCCCGGAATTCCCGGCAGGTGACGGCGGTGTAGCTGGGCCCGTCGCGCCGGACCTCCAGATCCGACACCTCGTACACGTCCCCGCAGGCCAGCCGGGTCATCTCGAGCCGGTCGCCCTTGGGGGCCACCTCCAGCGGGTCCTTCAGATAGGACTCCCCGGTGGGGATGAAGATCACCCGGTCCAGCCCCGCGGCCAGGCGGGCCTCCTCCGCGATGGTCAGGTGCCCCACGTGGATGGGGTTGAAGGTGCCGCCGAACAAGCCGATCCGCGCCATGTCAGTAGCCTTCCCTTCGGGCCACGTCCCGGGCCAGGGGTTGGCCGTCGCAGTAGCGCTCGAAGTCCTCCAGGAACAGCTCCACGATGCGCTGCACCGTGTAGGGCAGGGTCATGTTCCCGGCCACGTGGGGCGTGATGAGCAGCCGCGGCGCGTCCCACAGCGTGGCCTCCGGCGGCACGGGCTCCTGCGTGAACACGTCCAGCGCCACGCCGGCGAAGCGGCCCTCGCGAAGCTGGGCCTCCAGCGCCGCCTGGTCGATCAGGCTGCCCCGGCCCACGTTGACGAGGTAGGCGTCCTCGGGCAGCAGCCGCAGCCGCTGGTCGTCCATCAGCCCCGCGGTGGCGGGGGTGGCGGGCAGGGACAGGATCAGCACGTCCGTCTCGGGCAGCACGTCGTCCAGCCGGTCCACGGTGTAGACCGCGTCGAAGAACCCCTCGGGGGCCTTGCCCCGGCGGTTGACGCCCACGATGGACTTGGGGCCGAAGGCCCGGATGCGCTTGGCGGCCTCGCGGCCGATGTCGCCGGTGCCCAGCAGCGTGACCCGGCTGCCCTTGATGGAGCGCACCGGCAGCGCCCGTTGCCAGCCGCGCTGGGCCACCACCGCGCCGTACTCCGGCAGGCGGCGCATCATCGCAAGCGTCACCATCAGGATGTGCTCCGCGATGGTCACGCCGTAGGCCCCGGACGAGTTGGTCAGCAGGATGCCGCTGCGGTCCTCCAGCACGGGCTTCAACACGTGGTCCACCCCGGCATAGGTGACGCACAGCCACTTGAGCTTGTCCGACGCGCCCTCCAGCAGCGCCGCGTCCGAGGCGAATATGACCTCGGCCTCCGCCGCGGCCTTTAACGCGGCCTCGAATTCGTCCAGGAACCGCGGCTCAAAGCCCCGCGCTGTCGCCGCGCCGGCGATGGACGCCCGCTGGGCGTCGGTCAGGACGGGTATGTGGATGACCAATTGCCTGCTCATGGCTCGACCTCCCCTGTATCACTTCGCTACTATTATAGGGGAAACGGGCGGGAAATGCAAGGGGGCGGCGCGGATGTGGCAGTCATCAATATATGCAGTGAAATTTTGTGCAAACCGACAGTTGTGTGTCGATGCGATTTACATTATAATGATTACATATGGCATGAAGGAGGAATGGGCATGGAGCATCGGCGATTTGGGGACAGCCTTGTGGCGCGGCTCGACAGGGGCGAGGAGATCTGCGAGGCGCTGCTCGACCTGGCGGCGCGGGAGGACATCGGGCTCGCGGAGATCAGCGGGCTCGGGGCCGTGGACGACTTCACCGTGGGCGTGTTCGACGCCCGGTCACAAAAGTACATCCCGAACACCTTCCAGGGGCCGCACGAGATCACCTCGCTGGTGGGCACGCTGACCACGATGGACGGCAAGCCCTACCTGCACCTCCACATGTCCGCGGGCGACCTCCACGGCCGCGTGGTGGGCGGGCACCTCACCCGGGCCACCATCAGCGTCACCGGCGAGATCGTGCTGCGCGTCCTCCCCGGCGCGGTCGGGCGGAAGTACGACGAGGACGTGGGGATCAATGTGATGGAATTCGAGGGATGAAAAAGCGGGAGGCGGTAAAGCCTCCCGTTTTCACGTCAGCGCCGATGGGCCTCGCTCTCCTTGAGCACGCGCCACAGGTTGAGCCCGGCGATATTTTGCAGGGTCTCCTCGGGGTAGCCGTGGCGGCGGAGCAGGTCGAGCACGGCGGGGAACCCGGTGGGGTCGCCGAGGCCGTCGGGCCAGGAGTCGATGCCGTCGAAGTCGGAGCCGAAGCCCAGCACGCGCTCGCCGCCCAGCTCGCAGATGGCGTCGATGTGGCGGAGCACGTCGTCGAGGGTGGCCTTGCCCTCGGGGTGGAGGAAGTTGGCGTAGAAGTTGATGCCGATGAAGCCGTTGCGGTCGATGATGGCCCTGACCTGGTCTTTGGTCAGGTTCCGGGGCGTGTCGCACAGCCAGCGGCAGTCCGAGTGGCTGGCGATGGGTGCAAGCTCGGCCCTGTCCATCAGGTCCCAGAAGCCCGCCTCGTTCAGGTGGGACACGTCGGCGCGGACGCCCGCGGCGTCCATCTCCCGCAGCAGCTCGAAGCCGAAGGGCTTTAGCCCCTTCTTCTCGCCGCCCAGAGCGGGGTAGCCGATCTCGTTTTCAAAGTTCCACGTCAGCGCGATCATCCGAAGCCGCCCGCGGGCCATGAACTCGTGGAAGCGCTCGATGGAGCCCTCAAACATCTCGCCGCCCTCGCAGGACAGTATGCCGGTGGGCGTCGCGGGCGGCGCGTCGGGCAGGTCGTCCAGAAGCAGCGGCACCTTCAACTGGGGCACGACGGCCAGCATGTCCAGCCCGTCCTGGTAGGCCGTGCCCTCGGTGCCGTGCTTGCCCGCGAACAGCGCGAAGGTCTGGAGGCCGACGCCGCCCTTCTCCAGCTTGTCCGGGGTGATGACGCACCTTTCCGGGGCGGTGTGGCAGATGCCGATCTCATAGAGGGTGTCGCAGTGGGCGTCAGCGATGAACATAGGTCTGATCTCCTTTGTTTTGATATTGACTTGCGCTTCCGCGGCGTGGTATCATGTCGGGGAAGGGGGGATGGACATGCCGCGAGGACATGATTTAGCGGACCTGTGGCGCGAGGTCACGCTGACGCTCATTCGCCGGGGTCAGACGATCTCCACCATGGAGAGCTGCACCGGCGGGCTGATCGCGTCGCTGATCACGGACACCGAGGGCGCGTCGGAGGTGTTGAAGGGGGCTTTCGTCACCTACTGCAACGCCGCCAAGGTCATGCAGGGCGTGCCCGCCGAGGTCATCGAGCGCTATGGGGTCTACTCCGTCGAGACCGCCGAGGCGATGGCCCGGGCGTGCAAAAGGGCCTATGCCGCCGACATCGGCGTCGGCGTCACCGGCACGCTGGGACGGCCCGACCCGAACAATTCAGACAGCGTTCCCGGCCAGGTGTGGTACGCCGTCGTCCGGGACGGAAGGACCGTGACCGAGGCGCTGGCCCTGCCGCCGCTTGACAGCCGCGCCGCCTGCAAGCGGTACGTGGCGGAAAAGATCGGCGCGGCGCTGCTGGAGGCGTGAGAGATTCTCACGCCTCTGCTTTTTCCAGCTTGACGGGCTCGTCGATCATGTCGTAGCCCACCCAGGTCTTGTACACCGCGCCGTCGAACTGGTACTGGATCTGGGCGCGGCCCTTGGGACGGTCCAGCTTGATGATCTCGCCCTCGAGGCCGCCCAGCGCGCCCTTGGCCAGCCGCACCCGCTCGCCCTCGCGATAGGTCTTGAGGATGCCGATGGTGCCGCCGCAGTCGTGGAGCATCCGGGCGAAGGCCAGGTTCGAGCCCTGGAGCAGGTAGCCGCACTCCGGCTCGCCCAGCACACGGGCCACGTTGTCCACCCGCTGGAGCATGCGCGGGTTCTCGAGGGGCTCGTCGGAATAGGCGAACAGGTAGCTGGGCAGGAAGTCCCGGGGCTCCTCGATGCACCGGCCCTTGACCCACTTCCGCTGGATGATCTGCGGGATGACGATCTCCAGCGCCTCGAACCGCTGCCGGAGGCTCGCGGCGGCCTCCGGGCGCTTGAGGGTATTGCAGAACAGGCAGTAAGCGTACATCGGTCATTCCTCCGTGGAGGTCAGTTTTTCCCATGAGAGCAGGCGGCAGCGCTGGTCGAAGTGGCGGCTCAAAAGCCCCATGTCGGCGTACTCGGCCTCGCCGTCCTGGTTGTCGTAGGGATCGGAGCGCACGTGGCGCTTGGGCGGGTCGAAGGGGGCCTGGAACGCCCGGGCCGCGGGCAGGCGGAAGGGGTCCATGTGGCCGAAGTAGAAGTCCCAGCGCTCCCTGTCCCCGGCGTGCCAGGCGGCGTTGCCGTAGGAGCCGTCCACCGGCAGCCAGCCCCAGGGCGCGCAGTAGAACTGGGCCCAGTCGTGGTCGCCCACGTCGTGGGGCGCGCAGTACAGGCCGCTCTGCCAGCGGGCCGGGATGCCCAGGCAGCGGCAAAGCGTGATGAACGACAGCGCGAAGATGCCGCAGTCGCCCTTCATGTCCGCGAGCATGTACTCCACCAGGTTTGGGTAGGTGAAGTAGCTGCGCACGTAGCTGTATATGGGGCGCTGGGTCAGCGCGTCGTACACGCGGCGGGCCAGCAGCAGGGGATTTTTCTCGTCCCCGGCGATCTCCTGCGCGAAGGCGCGGACCAGCGGCGTGAACGCGATGTGGGGCGGCTGCTCGGACAGGCAGTCCTCCCCGTCCGACGGGACGCCGCCCGTGGCCAGCGCCGGGTCCAGGTCGCGGTAGCGCATGTGGGTCTCGAAGCTGTACTCGACGAAGAACACGTCGCCGGGGGACAGCTTTTTTTCAAACACGATGGTCCGCTGCGCCGCGTCGGGCGGGGCGACGGTCCCCGGCACCGGGCCGCGGTCGATCAGCTTGAAGTTCCGCACGCAGTCGTACTCCACCGGCAGCGGCAGGTCCACCCGGATGGGCTCGCCTATGCGGGTGAACTCGGGCTTGACGGACAGCTCGTGGCGCACGTGCCAGCGCCGGGCGGCGAAGCCGTGCGCTTTCATCTCACGCACCACGCCGTCCAGTATGGCGAAGTTCTGCTTCTTGTACGCCAGGCGCTCCGGCTTCAACACGCGATGCGCCAGCTCGGGCCGGGTCTTTAGCAGGTTTGGCAAAAACAGCCGGTGCAGCCGCATCTCGCCGTTCACGTATATCCAATTCACCCAGCCGTCGTCGATGAAGCCGTCCAGCTCCCCGGGCCGGAAATCGGCAAGCTCGTCCTCGAGCATCTTGGCCGCGTCGCCCAGGGTGTACGGGTAGTCCCCCGGCACCCGCGCGATCATCAGCGCCTCCAGCCGAAGCCGCGTCCGCAGCGCCTCCGGGAGACGCTCGTCCGACGCGCGGCGCTCGATCACGCGAAGCGCACGGTCGAAGTCGCCGTGCCCCTCCAGGCGGCGGATGTCCTCGGGGAGAGGAATTTGCAGGGTGGATAGTTCATCGTAAAACATAAATCGCCTCGTCAGAAAATTTCTCGGTCCACCAGCGGGTGGTGGCAGGCGCACAGGTGGCCGGGGGCCATCTCGACGAGGTCGGGCTGTCGGGCGCGGCACAGGTCGTCGGCGTAGGGGCAGCGGGGATGGAACCGGCAGCCCGCGGGCGGGTCGTATGCGCCGGAGGCCTCGCCGGTCAGCAGCGCCCGGTCGTCGCTGCGCAGGGTGGGGTCGGGCTGGGGCACGGACTCCAGCAGGAACCGGGTGTAGGGGTGGCGGGGGTTCCGGTAAAGCGGCTCGGTGGGCGACAGCTCGCAGACCCGGCCCAGGAACATCACCATCACCCGGTCGGACAGGTAGCGCACCACGTTCAGGTCGTGGGAGATGAACAGGTACGTCAGCCCCCGCGCGGCCTGGAGGTCGGACAGCAGGTTCAAGATCTGCGCCTGTATGGACACGTCCAGGGCGCTCACCGGCTCGTCGCAGATGACCAGCTCCGGGTCCAGCGCCAGAGCCCGGGCGATGCCGACGCGCTGCCGCTGGCCGCCGGAGAACTGATGGGGATAGCGGGCGAAGAACTCGGGCCGGATGCCCACCTGCTCCATCAGGCCCCGGGCGATGTCCGCGCGCTCCCGCCGACTGGCTCCGATTTTGTGGGCGTTCAGCGGCTCCATGATGATCTGGCCCACGGACATGCGCGGGTC
>JAFUWR010000289.1 GCA_017471125.1 Clostridia bacterium
CAGATAGCCGCCGTCCGCCTCCTCCCAGCCGACGATCTCACGCGGGTGCATCGGCTCCCGGACGATACAGGCGAGGAACAGGCAGCTTATGACGATCCACTTGTGCCCCTCCGGGCGGTCGGGCATGTAGCGGGCGAGGTAGTCCGCAAGCGCCGCCTCCAGCGCCGCCATGCCTTGCGCGTCGATGTCCCGGCCCGCCGGAGGCGCGTCCATGTCGAGCATGCGCAGGAGGGTCTCCCGGTTGTACCGGCTGATCACCAGCCCCGCGCCGCCGTCCCTGAGCGCCGCGCGCTCCGCCGACGTCACGCGGGCCCTGAGCCGTTCGAGCGCCGCCGCCGCGCCGACGCGATCATGCTCCATCATGTCACAGCTCCCGCACCGTGTCGTTGAGCGGCTTCCGCTTGGCGTGCAGGTGCGCGGGGTGGCTCTTCTCCCCCGGATAGCCCAGCGCCAGCATCATCACCGGCACGTGGTTCGCGGGCAGGCCGAAGGCGTCGATCACGTCCTTGGAGTCGAAGCCCCGGATCCACAGGCTGTGTATGCCCAGCTCCTCCGCCTCGAACATCATGCTGGCCGCGACGATGCTCGCGTCCTGCTCGCCCGCGTTGTAGTCCTCATAGCAGCGGTCCCGGGGGTTCCGCCACACGATGTCGCTGTCATAGCACACCAGCAGCGCCACCGGACAGCCGTACAGGGAGGCGCGGGTGGACCTGGCCTTGGCCATGGCCTCCGGGCTTTGGATGGCGTAGACGACCTGGGGCTGGTAGTTGCAGGCCGTCGGCGCGACGCGCCCCGCCTCCAGGATCCGGTCGAGCTTCTCGCGCTCCACCGGGCGGGGGTCGAAGTGGCGCTCCGAGAAGCGGTTTTTGGCAAGCTCCATGAAAGTCACGGGTGATCCCTCCTCTTTATCGTTAATATTATAGCAAGGGGCTTGACAAATGTCAAGGTTGGATGTATCATAGTTTCAAACCTGAGATCGGTCCCGCGATGTCGCGGGCCATCAATCACAATCATATGGAGGAAAATGACATGACCACGATCACCAAGGACATGAGCATCGGAGAAGTGATGAACATCGACCGCACCACCGCCCCCATCCTGATGGAGTACGGCATGCACTGCTTCGGCTGCCCGTTCAGCCAGATGGAGAGCCTGGAGATGGGCTGCGCCGCCCACGGCCAGGACGTGGACGAGCTGGTGGGCAAGCTGAACGACTACCTGGCCCAGAAGGCCTGATGCGCGACGCAAAGCCGCCGCAAGACGCTTGGAGGTCTTGCGGCGGCTTTCATTTTGGGCGCGTGGCGACCCCCCTCCGTCAGCCCTGCGGGCTGCCGCCTCCCTCGGTGAGGGAGGCTTGGCTCGCCCCCCGTGAGGGGGAGAGCTGGCGCGAAGCGCCTGAGAGGGGGCACCCGGGGACCTCATCCGACCTCGCTGCGCTCGGCCACCTTCCCCAAAGGGGAAGGCATAGAGAGCGGGAGACGCGGATCGTCCATGCGTCGTCCCGTCATATCCTCTCCCCCACTCACGCCCTGTTGAACTTGTCCTTGCCCTGCTTGCACCGGGGGCACTTCCAATCCTCCGGCAGGGCGTCGAAGGCCACGCCGTCGTGCTCGGCGGGGTCGTAGACGTAGCCGCAGATGCCGCAGACGTACTTGCCGCTGGCCCGGGCCGCGGAGAAGTCCACCTCGGCGTACACGGTGGGCACGGGGTTATCCAGGTCCATCACGCGCCTGGCCTCCAGGTTCTCATAGCCCTGGGGCGTGTGGGTGCCCATGTAGACGGTGGGGTGGCTGCGCACGAATTCGCGCACCCGGTCCAGCGTCTGGCGGGCAGCGGGCAGGTCGTCGTACACCACGGACAGCTTGTTCTCGTAGAGCGCCTCGTCCACGTAGGTCACGTCCGCCTCGAACATGTAGAACAGGCCGCCGTCCTCCGCAACCACCAGGCTGTTGCCGTGGGTGTGGCCCTTGGCCCGTATGAACCATATCCCGTCCGCGATCTTCTGGCTCTCGGGGAAGTTGTAGTACGGCCCATCGGTATAATCCACGGGTACGAGGTTGTCGATGCCCTTCAATTCCTCCACGCCGATCTCGTCCGCGCCCACGTAGATCTTCGCGTTGGGGAAGGACCTGAGCTCGCCGGAGTGGTCGCCGTGCTTGTGGGTCAAGAGGATCTTGGTCACCTGCTCGGGCTTGTAGCCCAGCGCCGCGAACGCCTCCATGTAGGAACAGATGTCCTTGCCGGTGTAGAGGACGCCGTTCTCGTCCGGCACCTCCTCGGGCGTGCCCGCGGGCAGGCCGGTGTCCACCAGGATGACCTCGTCGCCCGTGTCGATCAGGTAGTTCTGCAAGCTGCCGCGATAGCGGACGTTCTTGTCAAATTTGTCCATGCCCTCCTCGCCGCCGAAGACGAAGGGCTGGGTGTAAAAGCCGTCTCTCCTGAATTTTACCGCTTTGATGTCCATATATTTCCTCCTCATCCAACGGCAGTTCCTCGCGGTTGTGTGCGTTGGGGCCCAAGTCGATCAGCCGCTCGGGGGTGACGACCACGGCGCA
>JAFUWR010000290.1 GCA_017471125.1 Clostridia bacterium
GATGAGCTCGACCGCGTCGCCGTAGTCCCCCATGTGCTGCTCCACCCGCTCGACGCCCGCGCCCAGCCACGCCTCCACGTCCGCGACGGAGGTGTCCCAGCTCAGCGCGCTGTCCAGCAGGCCCCCGGCCAGCGCTGCGGGCATGAGCAGCAGCAGCAGCGCCACGATACAGATCATTCGCTTCATCATACGCTAAAATCGGAGGCGGCAGACCGTCGATCTGTCGCCTCTGTGTGTCGTTTAGTCCTCGATCAGGCTCTGGCCCGTCATCTCGGCGGGCTTCTCGATGCCCATCAGGTCCAGCATCGTCGGGCACAGGTCGCAGAGCTTGCCGCCCGACTTGCGGAGGTTATGCTTGGGATGCTCGGGGTCGATGACGATCACCGGCACCGGGTTGGTGGTGTGCGCGGTGAACGGGCCGCCGTGCACCGGGTCGATCATCATGTCGCAGTTGCCGTGGTCGGCGGTGATGACCACCTTGCCGTCGTGGGCCACCAGCGCGTCCACGATCCTGCCGACGCACTCGTCCACGGTCCTGACGGCCTTCTTCGCCGCCTCCATGACGCCGGTGTGGCCGACCATGTCGCAGTTGGCGAAGTTCAGTATGATGACGTCGTACTTCTCCTCGTTGATGCACTTGAGGACGGCGTCGGTCACCTCGTAGGCGCTCATCTCCGGCTTGAGGTCGAAGGTGGGCACCTCCTCGGCGGAGGGGCTGGGCACCAGGATGCGGTCCTCGCCCTCGAACACGCGCTCCTCGCCGCCGTTGAAGAAGAAGGTCACGTGGGCGTACTTCTGGGTCTCGGCGATGCGAAGCTGCTTCTTGCCGAGCTTGGACAGGTACTCGCCCATGGTCATGTGCAGGCTCTCCGGCGGATAGGCGACCAGCACGTTGGGCATGGTCGCGTCGTACTGGGTCATGCACACGTAGCACAGCGGGAAGAAGCCGTGCCTGCGCTCGAAGCCCTTGAAGTCGGGATCGACGTAGGCGCGGGTGATCTCGCGGGCGCGGTCGGGGCGGAAGTTGAAGAAGATGACCGAGTCGTTTGCCTTGACGGTGCCCTCGGGGTCGATGACCGTGGGCAGCATGAACTCGTCGGTCAGGTGCTTGCCGGTCTCGTCCACCACCTTGTAGGAGTCGAGGATGGCCTGCACCGGGTCGTCGGTGCGGATGCCCTCGGCGCACACCATGGCGTTGTAGGCCTTTTCCACGCGCTCCCAGGCGAAGTCGCGGTCCATGGCGTACAGTCGGCCCATGACGGTGGCGACCTTGCCCACGCCCAGCGCCTTCATCTTTTCCACCAGGTTCTTCACGTACTCCCAGCCGGAGTCCGGCGGCACGTCGCGGCCATCCAGCAGGCAGTGCACGTAGACCTTTTCAAGGCCGTGGCGCTTCGCCATCTCGAGGATGCCGTAGAGGTGCTCGGTGTGGGAGTGGACGCCGCCGGGAGAGACCAGGCCGATCAGGTGGAGGGCGCTGTCATTCTTCTTGCAGTTCTCCATCGCGGCCAGCATGGCCTTGTTGTCGAAGAACACGCCGTCCTTGATGTCCTTGGTGATCTTCACCAGCATCTGGTAGACCACGCGGCCCGCGCCGATGTTGGTGTGGCCCACCTCGGAGTTGCCCATCTGGCCGTCGGGCAGGCCCACGTCCAGGCCGGAGGCGCCGATGGCGGTGTGGCAGTATTTTTCCTTCAATCCATCGATGACGGGCGTGCCCGCCGCGACGATGGCGTTGGACTTGGGATCGTTTTCACCGATCCCAAATCCGTCGAGTATCAAAAGCGCGGTCGTTCCCATCAGAAGTTCACCACCTGCGCGAAGTCCGCGGCCTTGAGGCTCGCGCCGCCGATGAGGCCGCCGTCGATCTCGGGCTGCGCCATCAGGCCCTTCACGTTGGAGCCCTTCATGCTTCCGCCGTACTGGATGCGGATGTGCTCGGCGGCATAGCGGCCGAACTTGGCCTCGATGGCCTTGCGGATGACGCCGATGGTCTCGTTGGCCTGCTCGTCGGTGGCGGTCAGGCCGGTGCCGATGGCCCACACGGGCTCATAGGCGATCACGACGTTCTCCAGGTCGCTGGCGGACAGGCCGTGCAGCGCCATCTGGGTCTGGTAGGTGACGATCATGTCGGTGTAGCCCGCTTCGCGCTCGTCCTTCATCTCGCCCACGCACACGATGGCCTTGAGGCCGGCCTTCACGGCGGCGACGGTGCGCAGGTTGACGGTCTTGTCGGTCTCGCCGAAGTACTGGCGGCGCTCGGAGTGGCCGATGATGACGTACTCGCAGCCCGCGGCCTTGAGCATGTCGGCGCTCAGCTCGCCGGTGTAGGCGCCGGACTCCTTGAAGTGGACGTTCTGGGCGCCCAGGTGGATGTTGGTGCCGGCGATGATGGGCTTGATGGCCGCGAAGTCAACGGCGGGGGTGCAGACCACCACGTCGCACTTGGCGTTCTTCACCAGCGGGATCAGGTCGGCGACGAGCTGGGCGGCCTCCTCGGGGGTCTTGTTCATCTTCCAGTTGCCGGCGATGATGGGGGTGCGGGTGGGCAGCACGCGGTCGGCCAGGCACACGACGCCGGGGAGCTGCTTGCCCTCGAGGAACTCGAGGCTCGCGCCGCCGCCGGTGGAGATGTGGCTCATGCGGTCGGCCAGGCCCATCTGGGTCACGGCAGCCGCGCTGTCGCCGCCGCCGATGATGGTGGTGGCGTGGCTCTCAGCCAGCGCCTTGGCGATGGCCAGGGTGCCCACGGCGAAGTTCGGCATCTCGAAGCAGCCCATCGGGCCGTTCCACACGATGGTGCGGGCCTTGGCGATCTCGGCGGAGAACAGCTTCACGGTCTCCGGGCCGATGTCCATGCCCTCGAAGTTGTCGGGGATGTTGCGGGAGTGGGCGGTGATGCGCTCGCAGTCGTTGGAGAAGTTGTCGCCGCAGACGTTGTCCACGGGCAGCAGCATCTTGACGCCCTTCTCCTGCGCCAGCTCGATGAGCTCCTTGGCCAGGCCGATGCGCTCCTCGTCCAGCAGGGAGCGGCCGACCTTGCCGCCCAGGGCCACCTGGAAGGTGTAGCTCATGCCGCCGCCGATCAGCAGCACGTCGACCTTCTCGAGCAGGTTCTTGATGACGCCGATCTTGTCCTTGACCTTCGCGCCGCCCAGGATGGCGACGAACGGGCGCACCGGGTTCTCCACGGCGTTGCCCAGGAACTGGAGCTCCTTGCCGATCAGGAAGCCGGCCACGGCGGGCAGGTAGTTGGCGACGCCGGCGGTGGAGGCGTGGGCGCGGTGCACAGTGCCGAAGGCGTCGGACACGTAAAGCTCCGCCATAGAGGCCAGCTCCTTGGCGAACTCGGGATCGTTCTTCTCCTCCTCGGCGTGGAAGCGGACGTTCTCAAGCAGGATGGCCTTGCCGGGCTCGACCTCTTGGGCCAGCTTCTTGGCGTCGGGGCCGATGACGTCCTTGGCCAGCTTCACCTCGAAGCCCAGCTTCTCGGACAGGCGCGCGGCGACGGGGGCCAGGGAGAAGTCCATGTTGAACTGCCCCTTGGGACGGCCCAGGTGGCTGCACAGGATGACGGCGGCGCCGTGGTCCAGCAGGTACTTGATGGTCGGCAGGGCCGCGTTGATGCGGGTCTCGTCGGTGATATGCTTGTCAGCGTCCAGCGGCACGTTGAAGTCGCAGCGCACGAGCACCTTTTTGCCGTTGACCTGAACGTCTTCGATGGTCATCTTATTCAGATTCATATTCAACCACTCCTCTAATATTGATGGTGATACCATTTTACCACATCCGGCCAAAAAATAAAAGGGTATTTATGAACAGCGCCCTATAAAATTTGCGTTGAATCGTACAAATGCGCGTCCTATACAGCATCTATTTAACGTCGCGGTGCTATAATGGGACGAAATCAGGGGGAATACGCATGAACAATGTCATCATAGACGCCCGGGACGTGACCTATCGCTACGAGAACGCCCTGACGGACGCCGTGAGCCGGCTGTCGCTCAAGGTGTACGAGGGCGAGTTCGTGGCGGTGCTGGGCCGGAACGGGTGCGGCAAGTCGACCCTTGCCAAGCTCATGAACGCGCTTTTGCTGCCCACGTCCGGCACCATCGAGGTGGACGGCAAGGTCGCCCAGAACGAGGACGACTGCTACGACGTGCGGCGCTCCTGCGGCATGGTGTTCCAGAACCCGGACAACCAGATCGTCACCACCATCGTGGAGGAGGACTGCGCGTTCGGGCTGGAAAACCTGGGCGTGGAGCCCGCGCTGATCCGCAAGCGGGTGGACGAGGCGCTCTCCGAGGTGGGCATGGCCGACCACGCCCACGCCTCCCCCTCCATGCTCTCCGGCGGGCAGAAGCAGCGCATCGCCGTGGCGGGCGTGCTGGCCATGCGGCCGAAGATCATCGTGTTCGATGAGTCCACGGCCATGCTGGACCCCATCGGGCGGCGGGACGTTTTCGCGCTGGCGAAGCGGCTGAACCGGGAGGAGGGCATCACCATCGTGTGGATCACCCACTTCATGGAGGAGGCCGTGCAGGCCGACCGGTTGGTGGTCATGGACCAGGGGCGCATCGCGCTGGAGGACACGCCCCATCAGGTTTTCTCCCAGATGGAGAAGGTGCTGTCGCTGGGGCTGGACGTGCCGGAGATGATGAAGCTGGCGGCGCGGCTTCGGGCCAGCGGCGTAAAGCTCAAAAAGGGCATCATGACGGTGGATGAAATGGCGGTGGAACTATGCCGATCACGATAAAAAACCTCACGCATGTATACATGCCCGATTCCCCCTTCGAGGCCAAGGCATTGAAGGACATCTCCCTGTCCATCAACGACGGGGAGTTCATCGGCATCATCGGGCACACGGGCAGCGGCAAGTCCACGCTGATCTCCTACTTCAACGGGCTGGAGCGCGGAAAGCCGGGCACGGTGCTGGTCAACGGCATCGACCTGGGCGACAAGGACGCCGACCTGATCGCCGTAAGGCGCACGGTGGGCCTGGTGTTCCAGTACCCGGAGTACCAGCTCTTCGAGGAGACCGTGGCCAAGGACATCGCCTTCGGGCCGACGAACCTGGGCCTGGACGCCGACGAGATCGAGAAGCGGGTCGTGAAGGCCATGCACATGGTGGGCCTCGACGCCGACAAGGCCAAGAAGTCCCCCTTCGACATGTCCGGCGGCCAGAAGCGGCGCGTCGCCATCGCGGGCGTGCTGGCGATGGAGCCGCAGATATTGGTGCTGGACGAGCCCGCCGCGGGCCTGGACCCCGCAGGCCGTCAGGAGATGCTGGAGCTCATATCGGACATCCATAAGTCCGGCGTGACCATCGTCATGGTGTCCCACTCGATGGACGATGTGGGCAGGTACTGCGACCGGCTTTTCGTCCTGTCCCACGGGGAGATCGCCTACCAGGGCACGCCCGCCGAGGTGTTCGTCCACGGCGAGGCGCTGAACGCCATCGGCCTGGACGTGCCGGAGTGCGCGAAGCTGGCCGCGCGGCTGCGCGAGGCGGGCTTCGACATCCCGGAGGGGGTCTACCGCATGGACGACGTGGCCGACGCCATATTGGAAAACCTCGGGAAAGGAAGGACCGCTGATGCTTAAAAACGTGACGATCGGCCAGTACTTCCCCGGCGACTCCTTCGTGCACAGGCTCGACCCGCGCACCAAGCTGCTGGCGACCATCGCGCTGATCGCGGTGGTGTTCGTGTCCAACGGCTTCGCGGGCTTCATGCTGATCGCAGCGTTCGTGCTGCTGACGGCGCTGTCCACGGGGGTCCGGCTGAAATTCCTGTTCAAGGGCCTGAAGCCGATCATGTTCATCATCGTGTTCACGTTCATACTGAACCTGCTGTTCCAGCAGACCGGCGACACGCTCGTGCAGTTCTGGATCATCCGCATCACCACCGGCGGCCTGCGGATGGCGTCCTTCATGGCGGCGCGGCTGATATTGCTGGTGGTGGCGAGCCAGCTTCTGACGCTGACCACCTCCCCCATCTCGCTGACCGACGGGCTGGAGACCCTGATGCGGCCGTTTTCAAAGATCGGCTTCCCGGCCCATGAGATCGCCATGATGATGTCCATCGCGCTTCGGTTCATCCCCACGCTGATGGACGAGGCGGACAAGATCATGAAGGCCCAAAAGGCCCGCGGCGCGAATTTCGAGACCGGCAGCATCATCCAGCGGGCCAAGGCCATGATCCCGCTGCTGGTGCCGCTGTTCGTGGGCGCGTTCCGTCGCGCCGACGAACTGGCGCTGGCGATGGACGCCCGCTGCTACCGGGGCGGCGCGGGCAGGACCCGCATGAACCAGTTGAAGTACGGCACCCGCGACCTGATCGCCGGGATCGCCATCGCGCTGCTGTTCGCGGCGGTCATACTGGCGAACCGCTTCTGCCCGTTCTGACCATGCGGCGCATCCACCTGATCGTCGAATACGACGGCACCAACTACGCCGGCTGGCAGCGGCAGTCAAACGCGCTGGCCGTGCAGCAGGTGATCGAGGAGGCCCTGTCGAAGCTGACCCGGGAGCGCGTCGTCGTCCACGGGGCCAGCCGCACGGACGCGGGCGTCCACGCCCTGGGCCAGTCCTGCCACTTCGACACCGAATCCCACATCCCTGGGGAAAAGTTCAGCTACGCGGTGAACACGATGCTGCCGCCGGACATCCGCATACGCCTGTCCGAGGAGGTCCCCCCGGATTTTCACGCCCGGTTCTCCACCAAGGGCAAGCGCTACCGCTATCTGTTCTACGACGACCGCCACGCCGGGGCGCTGAACCGCCTCACCCACGCCCACAGCATCTATCCCTTAAACGACCGGCTGATGCAGGCCGAGGCCGACGCGCTCATCGGCACCCACGACTTCGCCGCCTTCGCCGCGTCGGGGTCGGTGGTGAAGGACACCGTGCGCACCCTCTGGCGGGCCGACGTGACCCGGGACGGCCACGACGTACAGTTGATCGTCGAGGGCAGCGGCTTTTTGTACAACATGGTGCGCATCATCGCGGGCACCCTCCGGGACATCGGCTCGGGCAAGTTAGCGCCCGGGGCGCTCAAACGCGCCATCGAGACCGGCGACCGGCTGGACCTGGGCGTCACGGCCCCGGCCCACGGGCTGACGCTGATGGAGGTATTCTACGAACTGCCCAAGGAGGCGAGACCATGACCACGACCAACGCCATGCGGCAGTTGATGAAGGCGAACATCCCCTTCGACACGTCGGAGTACGAGGTGGACGAGAGCGACCTCTCCGGCATCCACGCGGCGGCCGCGCTGGGCATCGAGCCGGACTGCATGTTCAAGACGCTGGTGGCCCGGGGCGACAAGAAGGGCGTGTCCGTGTTCTGCATCCCCGTGGCGGAGGAGCTGGACCTCAAAAAGTGCGCCGCGGTCACCGGGGACAAGCGGATCGAGATGATCCACGTCAAGGACCTGTTGAGCCTCACCGGCTACATCCGCGGCGGCTGCTCCCCCATCGGCATGAAGAAGAAGTACCCGACGTACATCGACGAGACGGCGCAGCTGTGCGACCGCATCTACGTCTCCGCGGGCATGCGGGGACAGCAGATCATACTGGCCCCGGACGCCCTGCGCGATTTCATCGACGCGCGATACGCCGACCTGACCAAGAGGTGAACATGCGCTCCATCATATTCGACTTCAACGGCACGCTCTACCAGGACTGCCCGATGCACCTGGCGGCCTGGGGCCGCTTCTACAAGAAGTACGGCGTGCCCTTCACCGACGACCTGTTCTACAAGTACATGTGCGGCCCGCCCAACGACGCGATCATCCGGCGCATGCTGGGCGACGGCCCCTCCGACGCGGAGGTCGAGCGCATGTCCGAAGAGAAGGAGGGCTTCTACCGGCAGATCGTGCTGGAGGACCCGACCCTCCGTGACCTCACCCCCGGGGCCGCGGAGATGCTGGATCAGCTCAAGGCCCGCGGCGTGCCCTTCGCCATCGCCACCGGCTCCATCAAGTCCAACGTGGACTTCTACATGGAAACGCTGCGCATCGACCGCTGGTTCGACTACGACCACCTGTTCTACGCCCACGAGGGCATCCCCGGCAAGCCCGACCCCGCCGTGTACCGACTGGCGATGGAGAAGCTGGGCTTCAGGCCCGTGGACACCATCGTGGTGGAGGACGGCCTGGCGGGCGTGCGGTCCGCCGTGGGCGCGGGCATCAGGACCATCGTCGCCATCGACACCACCCTGGGCCCGGACGCCTTCAACGACATCCCCGAGGTCAAGGCCGTCGTCCACGATTTCTACGGCTTTGAGGACATCATCGAACGCTTATAAGGAGGTAGACCCATGATCCGTCACATCGTCATGTTCAAGATCAAGGATGAATACAAGGACGAGATCCCGCAGTTGGTGAAGAACTTCTACGGCATGAAGGGCCGCATCGAGGGCATGCTGGACCTGGAGGCCGGCGCGGACGTGCTGCACAGCGAGCGCTCCTACGACCTGGCGCTGATCACGCTGTTCGATACCCGGGAGGCGTTCGACGCCTACCAGACCCACCCCGTCCACCTGCCCGTCAAGAAGCGCATGCACGAGGTCAGAAGCGCCTCCGTGGCCTGCGACTTCGAGGTTTGATCCACATAAAGACGCCCGGTCTGCGCGACCGGGCGTCTTGACATGTATGGGGTTTACTTCTTCATAGCCTCTTCCACGGCCACGGCCACGGCGACGGTGGCGCCGACCATGGGGTTGTTGCCCATGCCCAGGAAGCCCATCATCTCCACGTGCGCGGGAACGGAGGAGGAGCCGGCGAACTGAGCGTCGGAGTGCA
>JAFUWR010000291.1 GCA_017471125.1 Clostridia bacterium
GAACGCCCGTTCCGATGCGTCCGACGCCCTGGCGTTCGTCAATGCGTTTCGCTTCATGATGTTCGTGCGCCACGGGGCAGCGCACAGCCTCCTTTTTCTGTTAAGTGTCATCGGTGCCGGGGAGCCGCCGGCGCATGCCGGCAGCTCCCGCGGCGCGGGTCGTCATTACATCATCAGGAGCTCCAGGGCGCTCTGCGCGTCGGCCAGGCCCTGATCCATGTCCTTCAAGCCCTGGATGACGGAATCCATCTCGACGCCCAGGGTCTCGGTGAACTCGGCCCACTGCTCGATGACGGGGCGATAGACGCCGGTCTCAAGCGCGGAGCAGACGATCTCGAGGTGGGGGAACTTGGCCAGCACGTCCTCGTTCAGCAGGCTGCTGTAACGGCAGGGCACGCCGCCCAGGTCCACGGTGGACAGCAGGACATCGGGGTCCATCAGGTACTTCAGCAGCTCGAAGGCGAGCTCCTTGTTCTGGCTGTTGTTGCAGACGCCGATGGTCCACACGCCGTACATGGAGGTGTTCTTGGGGGTGTCGTCGTCGTCCAGCTTGGTGGGGATGACGAAGTAGGAGGCGTTGGAGTCCTCGGAGGGCACGTACCAGCCCGGCCAGCCCTGGCCCAGGGCCGCGTCGCCGTTGTCGATGGCCGCCACGATGTCATCCTTGTCCAGGGTGCCGCCCAGCTTGTACAGCTCGAGGTAATTCTCGAAGGCCGCCTTGAACTCGGGGGTGTTGACGGTGGGCTGGTTGTTCTCGTCCACGACCCAGCCGCCGTGCACCAGCAGGTGCGGGATGAAGTCGGACACGATGTTGTCGCCGGAGCCGCCGCGGATCAGGAAGCCCTGCTTGCCGGCCGCGTTGGCCTTTTCGGCGATGTCCTTCAGCTTGGCGAAGGTGTCGATGTCCTCGGGGGCGTAGCCCGCGTCGGCGATCAGCTGCTTGTTGTACAGCATGACGGTCACGTTGCCGAAGTAGGGGGCCAGGTAGATGTCGTCGCCGACCATGCAGATGTCGGTGGTGGCGGGGATGATGTCGTCGTCGAAGCTGTAACCCATCTCGGACAGGTTGGCCAGCACGTTGTTGGCGGTGAACTCGGCCATCCAGGAGCCGTCCACCATGCACAGGTCATACTCGCCGGCGGGGTTGGGCGCGTTCAGCGCGATCTTGGAGTGCAGCTCGTCGAAGCTCAGGTCCAGCACCTCGCAGGTCACGTTGTGCTCGGCCTCGAAGGCGGGCAGACAGGCCTTGATGACGTCGCCGTAGGTGCCGCCGCGCAGGATCAGCGTCATCTTCGTGGGCGCCTCGGCGAAGGCCGCGCCGCACAGCGTCAGCGCCAGGGCCAGTACCAGGATGGTCGCAAGCAGTTTCTTCATGGGTTCTCCTCCTTCATTAAATAGGTTCGATATTGTGTTATTCTTTGACAGCGCCGCTTGAAAGTCCGGAGATCAAGTAGTTCTGCGCAAAGATCACAAACAGGGTGATGGGGATGACCGAGATCACGCCGCCCGCGGCCACCAGGCCGAAGTTGGTCAGGTTGTCCTCGGTGTTCAGCACCGCCAGCGTCAGCGGCACGGTGTAGTTGCGGGGGGTCTGCACGAAGATGATGGAGTAGGTGTACTCGTTCCAGGCGTACATGAACGACAGCATGGCGATGGCCGCGATGCCCGGCAGCACCAGCGGCAGTATGATCCGCGTGAAGAGCTGCCACTCGGTGGCGCCGTCGATCTGGGCGGACTGGTCGATGTCCACCGGCAGGTCCTGGAAGAAGCTGATCATGAACCAGATGATGAGCGGGATGTTGATGAGGATGCACGCCAGGATCACCGGCACCCGGGAGTACAGTATGTTCAGCTTGGAGAACATGGTGTACAGCGGGATGGTGAACGCCACCGGCGGCAGCACGCGGACCAGCAGGATCCAGTAGGTCAGCGGCTTCTTGATGGCCATGCGGAAGCGGGCGCGGGAGATGATGTAGGCCGTGCACAGGCCGATGGCCAGCGAGATCACGGTGGAGATCAGCGTGGTCTGCAGCGAGTTCACGATGCTGGACCCGAAGCCCCGCTCCACGAAGAGCTGCCTGAAGTGCTCGCCGGTCAGCGCGTGGGGGATGACGGAGATGTGGCCGGTCATCTCGCTGGTGGGTCGGATGGCCATCGCCACGATCCAGTAGATCGGGAACAGCGCCACCAGCAGCAGTATGGCGCACACGATGCCCTTGACGACGGTCATGCCGCTTATCCTCTTGCTACCCATTGTGTACTACCTCCTGGCATGTGCCTCGAGTGATCAGGCGCGTGGGGATCACCGTCACCCGCGCGGCCCGCGTGTCCTGTTCCATGCTCGCCTTGAGCAGGTCGATGCAGGTCTCGCCCATCTGCGTCACGTCCACCCGCACGCTGGTCAGCTCCGGCTCCAGCATCGGGCAGATGGAGGAGTTGTCGAAGCCCGTGACGGACAGCTCGCCGGGCACCGATATGCCCAGCCGCCGGGCCGCCTTCATGACCCCCGCGGCGATGACGTCGTTGCCGCCCACCACCGCCGTGGGCCGGTCGGGCTGGGACAGCAGCTTCTCCGCGGCCTCGGTGGCGCTCTCCACGTCCCGGCCGCACAGCGCGATGTCCGCGGCGCTGACCCTGAACCCGTGGCGCTCCATGGCCTCCAAAAAGCCCGCGTAGCGCTCGCCCACGATGTAAGGGGAGAACCGCCCCAGCAGCATCGCGATGTGCCGGTGGCCCTTCTCGATGAGCGCGTCCACGGCCTGGCCGATGCCGTCCCGCTCGTCCGCCAGCACGCAGGGCAGGTCCACGCCCGCCACCCGGTTGTTCACCAGCACGATGGACACGTTCCGGGCCTGGAAGTCCGCGATCAGCTCCGGGTCGGCGTCGCCGCCCAGCACTACGCCCTCGATCTGCTTCGACTGGGCGTTGACGGCCATCTTCTGCCAGTCGTCCGCGGTGGACACGATCAGTTGCAGGTTCAGCGCGTTCGCCCGCCGCATGATGCCCTCGCAGATGCCCGCGTAGAACTCGTCCAGGATCGTGGCCTGCTTCTTGCAGATCAGGTAGGCGATGCGGTTCGTGCGCTGGAGCACCATGTCCCGGGCGATGGCGTTGGGCGAGTAGTTCAGGGCGTTGGCCGCCTCGTACACCCGCCGCCGCGTCGCCTCCCGCACCTGGTTCGGCGAGGAAAAGGTCCGGGATACCGTGGCCGTGGAGACGCCCGAGAGGCGCGATACGTCGTGAATGGTCGCCCGCATGCCCGTCACGCCCCTTGTTTTTGCAAACGTTTACATCCAAGCGAACCGATATAAACGCAAACACTTTACTAAGTATTATGATCATAACACAAATGCCGGGATTTTGCAAGTGTTTTCGGCCGGAAATTTGGTGCTTTGCACAAATTTGTTGAAGATAGACCAAATTTCAGATGTAAAGGTTTACAATTCTTGATAAAGCAAGCACGCAGACACCTTCGGTCCCCGACTACTCCCTACTCCCTACTGCCTACTCCCTCAATCCTCTCCTTGACAAATCCCCGCCCGCCGTCTATAATCGAAATCAGTGAAAGCAACTACACAAGGGGGAGAACGATATGAAGCATGTGGACATCATGATCGTGGGCCAGCTCTCGCTGGACATCAACACGGACTACGACGGGCGCGAGGAGCGCATGGTGGGCGGCGCGGTGATCCATTCGGGCTTTTCCGCGGCGGCCAGCGGCGCGAAGGTGGCGGCGCTGGCCAAGGGCAATCCGGACGTGGCCGACCCGGTCAAGGCGTTCGCGCCGCGGCCGGAGATCGAGGTCATCCCGGTGAAGAGCGCTACCTGCACGTCCATCTCCAACGTCTACCACACCGCGGATCGGGAGCGCCGCACCTGCAAGGCCATAAGCCACATCGAGCCCTACCGCCCCGAGGACATCCCCTCGGACGTCACGGCGGACATCTACCACGTGGCGGGCCTGATGACCGGCGACGTGTCGGACGAGATGTTCGAGCCGCTGGCGAAGCGCGGCAGGCTGGCCGTGGACGTGCAGTGTCTGCTCAGGCGCGACGACGGCGAGACCATGGCCTTCTACGACTGGGAGAACAAGCGGAAGTACCTGCCGATGATCACCTACTTAAAGACCGACGCCGCCGAGGCGGAGATACTGACCGGCCTCACCGACCGCTACGAGGCCGCGAAGCTGCTCCACGCCTGGGGCGCGAAGGAGGTCATGATCACCCACAACACCGAGGTCATCCTCTACGACGGCGAGCACATGCACGCCGCGCCGCTCAAGCCCCGCAACCTCACCGGCCGCACTGGTCGCGGCGACACCACCTTCGCCGGCTACCTCGCCAAGCGCCTGCGCTGCGGCATCGACGAGTCCCTCCGCTACGCCGCCGCCCTCGTCTCCCTCAAGATGGAGACCCCCGGCCCGTTCATGGGGACCGAGGCGGATGTGTATCGGTATATGGAGGAATATTACGACGCGGAGTGAGGGAGTAGGGAGTAGGCAGTAGGGAGTAGGGAGTAGGGAGTAGGCAATAGGCAATAGTCAGTTGCCCGCTGTGACCGTAGGGGCGCTGCCCCAGCGCCCGTTGTCGAACTCACCCGTAGGGGCGCCGTTTCGGCGCCCGCCCGGGGGACCTCATCCGGCGCTTCGCGCCACCTTCCCCTAAAGGGGAAGGCATGAGAACGATGCCAAAGCCTTCCCCTTTAGGGGAAGGTGGCATTTGCAAAGCAAATGACGGATGAGGTTGGTAACTCAATTCCCCATTCCCCATTCCCAATTCCCCATTCCAAACCCAAGGGGGTCTGCAAATGGCGAAGAAAAAGCGGCGCGACCGCGCCCGTTCGGTGGAGCGCGTATCGGCGCTGGTGATCGTGCTGGCGTTCATGGCGGTGAGCTTTGGCGCGGGCTGGTATTTCGGCGTGCGCTCCACGAAGTACCGGGGCGAGGTGCTGCTGGTGAACGACCAGAACCGCCTGCCGTCGGACTACGTGCCCGAGGGCCTGGTGAACCTGTTCCAGAACCGCCACTCCTTCCGACTGGCCAGCTCGGAGATCCAGCTGACCCGGGAGACCTACGAGGCCGCGGAGCGGATGTTCCACGCCGCGGAGGAGGCCAATGTCAACGGCTACATCATCACCAGCGGCTACCGCAGCTACCAGCGCCAGCAGGAGGTCTACGCCCAATCCGAGCCCGGCAAGGCCCAGCAGCCCGGGGCCAGCGAGCACCAGACCGGCCTGGCCTTCGACGTGACCACCGAGACGGCCAACGGCTTCGAGTCCACCCCGCAGTACGCCTGGCTCAGCCAGCACGCCCACGAGTACGGCTTCATACAGCGCTATCCCGCCAACAAGGCCGACATCACCGGCATCAGCTACGAGCCCTGGCACTACCGCTACGTGGGTGTGGAGGTCGCGACCCAGATCCACAACACCGGCATGACGCTGGAGGAATTCGTCAAAAGGAACAAATAAAAAGATCCTGCCGAGGCGCGCGCTTCGGCAGGATCTTTTTAGCGTATCTCGCTCTTGCCGCCCATGTACATCCTGAGGGCTTCGGGGATGCGGATGGAGCCGTCAGGCTGGAGGTTGTTCTCCAGGAAGGCGATGAGCATGCGGGGCGGGGCGACGACGGTGTTGTTGAGGGTGTGGGGCAGGTACTTCTTGCCGTCCGCGCCCTTGACGCGGATCTTGAGCCTGCGGGCCTGGGCGTCGCCCAGGTTGGAGCAGGAGCCCACCTCGAAGTACTTCTGCTGGCGGGGGGACCAGGCTTCCACGTCGCAGGACTTGACCTTCAGGTCGGCCAGGTCGCCGGAGCAGCACTCGAGGGTGCGCACCGGGATGTCCAGCGTGCGGAAGAAGTCCACCGTGTTCTGCCACAGCTTGTCGTACCACGCCATGCTGTCCTCGGGCTTGCAGACCACGACCATCTCCTGCTTCTCGAACTGGTGGATGCGGTACACGCCGCGCTCCTCGATGCCGTGGGCGCCCACCTCCTTGCGGAAGCAGGGGGAGTAGGAGGTCAGAGTCTGGGGCAGCTCGTCCTCGGTGAGCATCTGGTCGATGAACTTGCCGATCATGCTGTGCTCGCTGGTGCCGATCAGGTAGAGGTCCTCGCCCTCGATCTTGTACATCATGTTCTCCATCTCGGAGAAGCTCATGACGCCCGTCACCACGTTGCCGTGGATCATGAACGGCGGCACATAGTAGGTGAAGCCCCGGTCGATCATGGAGTCGCGGGCGTAGGACAGGATGGCGGAGTGCAGCCGCGCGATGTCGCCCTTCAAATAGTAGAAGCCGTTGCCGGACGTGCGGCGGGCGGCGTCCAGGTCGATGCCGTTCAGCCGCTCCATGATGTCCACGTGGTAGGGGATATCCCACTCAGGCACCACCGGCTCGCCGAAGCGCTCGTTCTCCACGTTCTCGCTGTCGTCCTTGCCGATGGGCACGGAGGCGTCGATGATGTTCGGGATCACCAGCATCCGCGTCCGGATCTCCTCGGCGTACTGCTCTTCCTTCTGCTCGATGTCTTGAAGCTCGTCCTGCATGTCCTTGACCTGCTGCTTCACGGCCTCGGCCTCGTCCTTCTGGCCCTTCGCCATCAGCCCGCCGATCTGCTTGGACAGCTTGTTGCGCTGGGAACGCAGGTAGTCCGCCCGCTGGATGGCCTCGCGGTTCTTCCGGTCCAGCTCCAGCACCTCGTCCACCATGGGCAGCTTCTGGTCCTGGAACTTCTTTTTGATGTTCTCGCGCACCAGGTCGGGATTCGTGCGGATCAGATTGATGTCGATCATGCGATCTCATTCCTTTCGACAATAACTGGTTATCATACCCAGTATTATACCCTCCCCGTGGCGGTTTGGCAAGTAAACTTCATATTGTTGGGCAGAGAATAAGGGAACAGGGAACAGGGAGCAGGGACCAGGGAACAGGAATACCCGTAGGGGCGATGCCCTCATCGCCCGCCTTTGCTAAGGGGGCACCGGGTATCTGTGGGGGAAGCGCGTCACATCGCCACGGAATCCTCCCAAAGCTCGTCCGGGCAGATGTCCTGGCCGTGGCTCCATTCCACGGAGAAGCCGTTGACCCTGACGCTCTTGAAATACGCCTCGTCCCTCAATTCGCCGTACCACGTGCCCTTGATGTAGGGCTTCACGTCGAAGCACCTCTGCTGTCCGTTGTCGAAGGTCACCGCGAGGGTGTAGTCCCCGAGGGGCACGACATGGACCGCCGTCGGTCTGAGCATCATGACACCTCCGTTCTTTCAGCGCAGCGGCTCGATGCGGAAGGCCGCTTCGCCCTCGCTGAGCAGACGCCAGTTCGCGTTCAATTCGTCCTCGTGGATCGCCATCCAGGCCAACAGCAGCTTCATCTGCTTCGCGGGGAGCTCACCGCCGTAGACCTGTCCATCCAGGCCGATCACCAATTCATCGTCCTGATAGCGCACGTGGATGTGCGGCCCATGATGCTTCCCGCCGCGCTCGCTCTGCATGTGTATCGTGATCCCGTAAAACATCGAGATAGTCGGCAATCGAGACACCTCCTTCGCTGATGTAATGATAGCACAGCGAGGGCCGACCCGTCAATGGGCGCTGCGCAAATCCCCCCAAATCCTGAACGTTTACCTTTTTTATCTGGTAAAGTGCGAAAAATCCTGATATAATGGTATCAGAGGCCTTGGAAAGGCCGGTTTTTCCGAACATTATCCGACGTACACACAATGATCGTTCGTAATTTTGAGGTGAATATCATGGCAAATACCGCAATCGTGGGCATCAACTGGGGCGACGAGGGCAAGGGCCGCATGGTGGACTGGTTCGCGGACCAGTTCGACGTGGTCGTGCGCTATCAGGGCGGCAACAACGCCGGGCACACGGTCATCAACGAGTACGGCAAGTTCGCGCTGAACCTCATGCCGTCGGGCATCTTCCGTAAGGACACCGTCAACCTGCTGGGCGCGGGCGTGGTGATCGACCTAAAGCACATCGACGAGGAGATGGGCCGGCTTCGCGAGAAGGGCGTCCCCGTCACGCCCGATAATCTGAAGATCTCCGACCGCGCGATGATGGTGCTGCCCATCCACCCCGCCCAGGACAAGTGGGAGGAGCAGCGGCTGGGCAAGGACCACTTCGGCTCCACCCTGCGCGGCATCAGCCCCATCTACGGCGACAAATATATGAAGAAGGCCATCCAGATGGGCGACCTCAGGCACCCTGCGACGCTCGAGAAGCACCTGCGCCGTCTGGTGGACTGGAAGAACGACACCATCGTCCAGGGCTATGGCCAGCCGAAGATCGACTTCGACGCGACGCTCGAGTGGATACACACCTGGGGCGACCCGCTGATCCCGTTCCTCTGCGACGCGGGCGAGCTGCTGGAGAGCGCCGTGGCCGCGGGCAAGAGCGTGATGTTCGAGGCCCAGCTGGGCGCGCTGCGCGACATCCAGTACGGCATCTATCCCTTCACGTCCTCCTCCTCCCCGCTGGCGGCGGCGGCCCCGGTGGGCTGCGGCCTGCCGTCCATCAAGGTGGACGCGGTCGTCGGCGTCACCAAGGCGTACTCCACCTGCGTGGGCGAGGGCCCCTTCGTGGGCGAGCTGGACGGCGACGCCGCCCACGACCTGCGCGAGGCCGGCGCGGAGTACGGCGCGGCCACCGGCCGTCCCCGCCGCGTGGCCTGGTTCGACATCCCCGCCACCCGCTACGGCACGAAGCTCCAGGGCGCGACGGGGCTGGCGCTGACCAAGATGGACGTGCTGTCCTATCTGGATGAGATCCCCGTCTGCGTGGCCTACACGCTCAACGGCGAGCGGATCGACCGCTTCCCCTACACCCCCGACCTGGATGACTGCGCCCCCGTCTACGAGACGCTGCCCGGCTGGAAGTGCGACATCTCCAAGGCCCGCAAATGGGAGGACCTGCCGAAGGAGGCCCGCGACTACGTCGAGTTCATCGAGCGGCGCGTGGGCTGCCCGATCCAGTACGTGTCCGTGGGCGCGGAGCGAGAAGCCCTTATCATCAGGTGACGGAGGCCGCTATGAAGAATACCTACGAAACGCCCTTGAATTCCCGCTACGCATCCCCCGAGATGCAGTACATCTTCTCCCCGGACAAGAAGTTCACCACCTGGCGCAGGCTGTGGGTGGCGCTGGCGGAGAGCGAGATGGAGCTGGGCCTGCCGGTGACGCAGGCGCAGGTGGACGAGCTGAAGGCCCACATCGAGGACATCGACTACGACAACGCCCGCAAGCATGAGCAGCGGGTGCGCCACGACGTGATGGCCCACGTCCACGCCTACGGCGACGTGTGTCCCAACGCCCGGGGCATCATCCACCTCGGCGCGACCTCCTGCTACGTCACCGACAACGCGGACATACTGATGCTCCGGGACGCGCTGACGCTCATCCGGGACAAGCTGGTGGAGGTCCTGCGCCGCCTGCGCCGCTTCGCGTGGGAATACAAGGACCTGCCGACCCTGGGCTACACCCACCTCCAGCCGGCCCAGCTCACCACCGTGGGCAAGCGGGCCACGCTGTGGATGCAGGACCTGACCATGGACCTGGACGAGGTGGATTTCGCGCTGTCGAGCCTCAAGCTGCTGGGCAACAGCGGGGCCACCGGCACCCAGGTCAGCTTCATGGAGCTGTTCGACGGCGACGGCGACAAGGTGGACGAGCTGGAGCGCCGCATCGCCCAAAAGATGGGCATGACCGCGGTGTTCGACGTGTCCGGCCAGACCTATCCCCGCAAGCTGGACTCCCGGGTGCTGGGCTGCCTGTCGGGCATCGCCCAGTCGGCGTATAAGTTCGCCCAGGACCTGCGGCTGCTGCAATCCTTCCGCGAGGTGGAGGAGCCCTTCGAGAAGAACCAGATCGGCTCCTCGGCCATGGCCTACAAGCGCAACCCCATGCGGTCGGAGCGCATCTGCGCCCTGTCGCGCCACGTGATGGCCGTCTACCAGGACGCCGCCATGACCGCCGCGACCCAGTGGTTCGAGCGCACGCTGGACGACTCCGCCAACCGCCGCCTGTCCCTGCCCGAGGCGTTCCTGGCCACCGACGCGGTGCTGGAGCTGTACGCCAACGTGGCCGACGGCATGGTGGTCTACCCGAAGATGATCGAGAAGCGGGTGATGGAGAACCTGCCCTTCATGGCCACCGAGGACATCATCATGGAATCCGTCAAGGCCGGCGGCGACCGGCAGGCCATCCACGAGCGCGTGCGCGTCCACTCCCAGGCCGCGGCCAACCGCATGAAGGCCGAGGGGCTGGAGAGCGACCTCTTAGAGCGCATCGCCGCCGACCCGGCGTTCCCCATCGACCGCGAAAGCCTCACCGCCCTGCTGGCCCCGGCCAAGTACACCGGCCGCGCCGCCGAGCAGACCGAGCGGTTCATTACCCATACGGTCGATCCGATATTGAGCCGGTACGCGAATATCGCTATGGGAGACATCAAACTATAAGAGTGAAGATTGGAGAGTGAAGAGTGAAGATGGAGTTAGCTGCATATCTCCACTCTCCACTCTCAACTCTCCACTCTTTATCCAAAAGAGGGGGTAGGAGCATGAAAAGCTATGTCGTCGGCATCGACGTGGGCGGCACCCGGACGCAGCTGGGGCTGTTCGACGGCGAGAACAAGATCGTCGCGCAGAAGCACTTCCTGACCGACAAGGAGATCGGCGCGGGGGAGCTGATGGATCTGCTGGCTTCGCAGGTCAAGAAGCTCGCGGCCCAGGCGGGCCTCGGCACGGACGACCTTCGGGGCGTGGGCGCGGCCTTCCCCTCGTATGTGGACTATGACCGGGGCGTGTGCGTGGAGACCAGCAGCATCATGGCCCTGAACGACGCCCCCGTCCGGGACATGCTCCACGAGCGCCTGGGCCTGCCCGTGTATGTGGACAACGACGGCAACCTGTCGGCGCTGGCCGAGCACGAGCTGGGCGCGGGCCGGGGCTTCGACAACCTGATCTACGCCGAGCTGTCCACCGGCATCGGCGGCGGGCTGATCCTGAACGGCAAGCTGTTCCGGGGCATGCACGGCATGGCCGGGGAGATCGGCCACATGCTGGTGTCGGACTCCATCGGCTATCCCTGCGGCTGCGGCGTCATCGGCTGCGTGCAGTCCATCTCCTCCGGCTACTACATGGCCCGCTACGCCATGGACCGCATCAAGGAGGGGGAGGAGAGCCGCATCCTCGACTACGCGGGCACCATCTCCAACATCGACACCGTGGCTGTGGGCCGGGCGCTGAACGCCAGCGACCCGCTGGCCCTGGAGGTCGTGGACCGCGGCGCGGAGTACCTGGGCCGCATGTTCCACAACCTGAACCAGATCTTCGATATCAACGTGTTCGTCTACGGCGGCGGCGTCACCAACCTGGGCCGTCCCTTCGTGGACCGCATGATCGCCGCCTACCGGCACTATTCCCTGCGGGACCAGAAGTTCCCCGCCCAGTTCATCCCCGGCGCGCTGGGCTCCAGCGCCAGCCTCATCGGCGCGGCGCTCCAGGTCAAATGAGCGGGCTGACCGTGGGCGGGCTGCTCAAGCGGCTGGAAAAGCGGCCCGTCATCGCCTCCGTGCGCGACCCCGAGGAGAATCGGCGGGCCATCGAGAGCCCCGTGGCGGCCATCTTCCTGATCTCCACCTCCATCTTCGAGCTGGAGGCCATGGTCAGCGCGGGCCGCGAGGCGGGCAAGGCGGTGTTTCTCCACATCGACCTGGCCGAGGGCCTGGGCCGGGACGACGCCGCCGTGCGCTGGTGCGTGGAGAAGCTGGGCGTGGACGGCGTGATCTCCACCCGCCCGAGTTTGCTCAAGGCCGCGTCCGAGCTGGGCGTGCTGACCATCCAGCGGCTGTTTTTGGTGGACTCCGCCTCCTTCGCCAACGGCAAGCGCCTGCTGCGCAACACTCCGCCCGACTTTGCCGAGGTGCTGCCCGCCATCGCCCCCAAGAGCATCCGCAGGATGTGCGAGGCGCTGGACAAGCCCGTCATCGCCGGCGGCCTCATCAGCGAGGCCCGCGAGATCGCCCTCGCCATGCAGGCCGGCGCCCGCGCCGTCTCCACCGGCGAGGCGAGCTTGTGGAATATGACCCTTTAATCAAGGAGCAACAGTTGTATCAGTTTATCTCTCCCCCTGATTGGTACTTTGCCATATGTGGCGACCTATATTGCGAGGTCGTCGAGCGCCGCCTGCCCGCGCCGGGATTCATGCGGGGCGTGACGGCGGTGTTCCTGTCGGACGTACACGTCACCCGGCGCACCACCGAGGCGGACATGGACGCGCTGGCGGGGAAGGTGGCGGCGCTGAAGCCCGACCTCATCCTGCTGGGCGGCGACTACGCCGACGAGGCGGAGCACACGGTCCGGCTGTTTCGCCGCCTCAAGGGTCTTTCCGCGCCCCTCGGGGCCTACGCGGTGGTGGGCAACAACGACCGGGAGGCCTTCGGCGACCTGGGCCCCTTGCGCCGCCTGATGGCTGAAAGCGGCTTCGAGCTGCTGGTCAACGCGGCGCGGCCCATCGACCTGCCCGGCGGGCGGCTCATCGTCGCGGGGCTGGACGAGTACCGCTACGGCCATCCCGACCCGGCGGGCCTCTATCCTTCAGACCCCGCCCCGGACGCCTACCGGCTGCTGCTGTCCCACTATCCCCACGACGTGGAGCCCATGCCCGACCTGATGCTCTCCGGCCACACCCACGGCGGGCAGTTCAACTTCCTGGGCCTCACGCCCTACGCCGTCGGCTTCGAGCGCCTGCTGACGCCCCACCGCGCCTCCCGCTTTATCGCGGGGCTGCACGCCTTTCGCGGCGGGCAGGTGCTGGTCAGCAAGGGCATCGGCGCGAGCCGCATCCCGCTGAGGATCGGCGTCCGGCCGGAGATCGAAATGATACGCTTTGATTCCCAAAAAAACGCTTGACAAACGCAAAAAATGCGATTACAATGTATTAAAGCGATGAAGGGGAGCGAGTAAGCGCTTCGGAGACCCTCTCAGAGAGCCGCGGTTTGCTGCGACGCGGCAGGGTACCAGGCGTGGAATGGGCCCCGGAGCGCGAACCGAAAGGCGAGGCCGAGTAGGGGAGCCGGAGTCGGCGCTCCGTCAACAAATGCCGGCATATGAAGGTATGCGCAGAGTGGGCGCGGGAACGCGCCAAGCCGGGTGGCACCGCAGGCGATACAGCCTGTCCCAGCAAAAGCATGGGACGGGCTTTTTTCGTCCCTGACACGACGACCGAAAATAGGAGGACATCACCATGAAGAAGATCATCGCCATCATCCTGACCGCGCTCGTGGCCCTGTGCGCCTGCGCCTCCGCCGAGGGCAGCTTCAAGGTCGGCATCTGCAACTACGTGGACGACGCATCCCTGAACCAGATCGTGGAGAACATCCAGGACCAGCTCGCGGCCATCGGCGCCGACCAGGACGTGACCTTCGACATCGACTACCAGAACTGCAACGCCGACGCCAGCGTGATGCAGCAGATCATCTCGAACTTCATCGCCGACGGCGTGGACCTGATGGTGGGCGTCGCCACCCCCGTGGCCATGACCATGCAGTCCATGACCGAGGACAACCAGATCCCTGTGGTGTTCGCGGCGGTGTCCGACCCGATCTCCACCGAGCTGGTGGCCTCCCTGGACGCGCCGGGCGCGAACATCACCGGCACCTCCGACTTCCTGAACACCTCCGCGGTGCTGAACCTGATCTTCGCCGCTGACCCCGACGCCCAGAACATCGCGCTCTTGTACGACGTGGGCCAGGACGCCTCCACCACCCCCATCAACGACGCCAAGGCGTACCTCGATGAGAAGGGCGTTGCCTACAAGGAGTACACCGGCACCAACGTGTCCGAGGTCATCCAGGCCGCCCAGGCCCTGATCGCCGACGGCGCGGACGCCGTGTTCACCCCCACCGACAACACCATCATGACCGCCGAGCTGTCCATCTATGAGATGCTCACCGAGGCCGGCATCCCCCACTACACCGGCGCGGATTCCTTCGCCCTGAACGGCGCGTTCCTGGGCTACGGCGTGGACTACGCCAACCTGGGCGTGGAGACCGCCAACATGATCGCCGGCATCCTCGTGGACGGCAACGACCCCGCCGCCACCCCCGTCATGACCTTCGACAACGGCACCGCCACCATCAACACCGAGACCGCCGCTGCCATCGGCCTGGACTTCGACGCCGTGTCCGAGGCGTTCGCGCCGTACTGCACCCAGATCCTGCCCATCGAGACGGCGGAATCCTTCTGATCGACCGAGGCAGTAGGCACGAATGGGAAATGGGAAATGCCAAATGGGAAATGGCGGTGCAAATCCCTACGGGATTTGTTCTGATCCCAATCGGATACGCGGCAGCATGCCTTCCCCTTTAGGGGAAGGTGGCCCGCGAAGCGGGTCGGATGAGGTAGGTATCTCAATTTCCCATTTCCAATTTCCCATTTGAAATTGGCTAAATGAGCTGCAATCAAATAAAGTACAATTTTCAACGACTGGAGAATCCACAATGACGATCCCTGCCCTTCTCGGCCTCGGCCAGACCGCGCTGGAGCTGGCGCTGTTCAACAGCCTGACGGTGCTGGCGCTGTTTTTGAGCTACATGATGCTGAACGTCTGCGACCTGTCCACGGACGGCTGCTACGCCCTGGGCGCGGCGGTGGGCGCGGTGGTGGCCATCTCCGGCCACCCCTGGCTGTCCATCCCCGCTGCCATGGGCGCGGGCATGGTGTCCGGGCTGGTCACGGCGGTATTGCAGACCCGCATGGGCGTCAACTCGCTGCTGGCCGGCATCATCGTGAACACCGGGCTGTATTCGGTCAACATCTGGATCATGGGCGGCTCATCTCTGCTCAACATGAACAAGACGGAGACCGTGTTCACCCTGCTCAAGGCCGCGCTGAAGGATACGCCCGCGGCGGGGCTGTACGCCCTCATCATCGGGCTGGTCGCCGTTACGCTGGTGATACTGTTCCAGTCCGCGTTTTTGCGCACCAAGCTGGGCCTGGCCATACGGGCCACCGGCGACAACCCGGACATGGTGCGCTCCTCGTCCATCGACCCGGTGTTCACCACCACCGTGGGGCTGTGCGTGTCCAACGCCTTCACCGCCCTGTCCGGCTGCCTGCTGGCCCAGAGCCAGAAATCCACCACCGTGGACATCGGGTCCGGCATGGTCACCGTGGCGCTGGCGTCGCTGCTGATCGGCAACGTGTTCCTGGGCCGGCGCTCCATCCCCGTCAGGGCGGTGGGCGCGGTGCTGGGCGCGTTCGTGTTCAGGCTCGTGTACACCATCGCCCTGCGGTTCAACCTGCCCGCGTTCATGCTCAAGCTGATCTCGTCGGTGATCGTCATCATCGCCATCTCCGGCCCCTATCTCAAGCGGCAGTTCCCGATGCTCAAGCGCAGGCTGGCCGGGCGGTTCGGAAGGGCGGGTGCGTGACATGCTGAAATTGGAGCACATCGACAAGACCTTCAACCCCGGCACCCCCGACGCCAAGCGGGCCATCGAGGACCTGTCGCTGCACGTGCGGCCCGGGGACTTCATCTCCATCATCGGGGCCAACGGCGCGGGCAAGTCCACGCTGTTCAACGCCATCTGCGGCAGCTTCCCGGTGGACGCCGGGCGGGTGCTGCTGGACGGCCATGACGTGACCCTGCTGCCCGAGCACAAGCGGGCCAAGGTCATCGGACGGCTGTTCCAGGACCCCATGCGCGGCAGCGCGCCCAACATGAGCATCGAGGAGAACCTGGTGCTGGCCGCGGGCAACGGCGGCTGGCTGAGCCGCGCCACCCGCAAGGAGAAGCAGGGCTTCCGCGACCGGCTGGCGCTTTTGGACATGGGCCTCGAGGACCGCATGAAGCAGCCCGTGGGCCTGCTCTCCGGCGGCCAGCGGCAGGCGCTGACGCTGATGATGGCCACCCTCAGCATGCCCAAGCTGCTGCTGCTCGACGAGCACACCGCCGCCCTGGACCCCGGCACCGCCGAGAAGGTGCTGGCCCTGACCACGAAGATCGTGGCCGAGAACCATCTGACCTGCCTGATGATCACCCACAACATGCAGTCCGCCCTGGACCTGGGCAACCGCACCATCATGATGGACCAGGGGCACATCGTGTTCGACACCGAGGGGGACGAGCGCGCCTCCCTCACCGTGGACGACCTGCTGGAGAAGTTCCGGGAGGCCAGCGGCAAGAAGCTGGACAACGACCGGATGCTGCTGGCATAGCGCGATCCATGAAAAAACCGTCGGCTTTGACAGTCCGGCGGTTTTTCGCGTTCAGACGGGGGCGGGCGCGTCGTCCTCCGGCGTCCCGGCGGGCCGGGGCCTGCGCTCCTGCCGCACGAGCATGTAACCCGCGAGGTCCATCAGCATCCGGGACACGCGCTTGCGGGCCTGGGGGTCGACCTCCCGGATGGCGGCCATGACCGCGCCGGGGTTGCGGGAGATGCCCTGCCAGAATTCCGGGCCGAAGCTGGGGGAGCCGGACGCCTCCAGGATGTCGAACAGGGTGCCGATCAGTATGCCGCGGTCGGCCTCGTCGACCTCGCTGAGCCAGCGCCGGAACGCGATGTCGAAGCGGGCGCTGTCCCGGCTGAGCTCGGGCATGCGCACGAAGGCGGGACCCTCCGCCTGCCAGGAATAGGGGTCGTGCTGGAGGATGCCCACAGAGACGCTCTTCACCACCGTGTATTCGTCCGGGTGGGCCAGCAGCAGCCCGACGATGGAGCCCTGGGGCACGCAGGAATGGAGCCGCCCCGACAGCCGGGCGTACAGCGCCTGGGCGTCCATGCGGTCGCTGAGCCCCGGGCCGTCGTAGTTGTAGACGCCGAGGAGCCGGTCGCGCACGGCCGCGTCCGCGGTGGCCGCGGCGTACATGGCCAGGTTGCCGCCCTTGGAGTGGCCGCCCACCCACAGCGGACGGTCCGGGTACTCCCTGCCGATGCGGGCCAGGTATTCCCGGGCGGCGTCCTGGGCGGGCACAGGGGTGGAGAAGGCCAGGTTGCAGTCCTCCTTCCAGCCGACGATGCTGGCGTCGGTGCCGCGGAAGGAGACGAAGATCGCGCCGTCGGGCAGGTGGATGGCGATGGCGGCGAACTGCGTCTCCAGCGCCGCGTCGGAGCGGGCGGTGTAATCGCTGATGCGAAGGTCCCCGAACCGGGCGCTGTCCGAGAGGGCGGTCAGCAGCTTCATGTCGTTCTCCGCCGTGAAGCCCACCGACACCGGCTGCCGCTGCATCGACGGGAACAGCGCCGACAGCGTGGCCGAGGCCTCCGGCGCGAGCCCGTACTCCCAGTGCATCATCGAGAGCTCCGCCAGGATCAGGCCGTCGACCTCGTTGATCGGGATCACATTCAGCGGCAGGTCCCCCCGCCACCGCAGGTAGTCCAGTATATTGCTCATCTCAAAGCTCCTTTCCCGTGAAAATCCGTTGTCGTCAAAAACATGAAGCGCGTCGCCCGTCATTTCCGCGCGCCGTTCCGGTACTGCCTGGGTGAGACGCCCATGACCCGCCGGAAGGCCGCGGAGAAGTGCTCGATGGAGGAAAAGCCCGTGCGCTCGCCGATCTCGGTGACGGACAGGTCGGTGTTGAGCAGGTACTGGGACGCGGCGGCCATGCGGGCCTCGGTGAGCTTCTGGGAGAAGTTCTTCCCGAAGTTCTGCTGCAACAGCCGCTGGGTCTGCCGCACGCTCAGGTTGAGAAGCCCCGACAGGTCGCCCAGCGTCAGCGTGCGGTAGCGGTAGAAGAAGGCGTCCTCGATGATGGGCATCAGCCCCGCCCGGGTGAGCATGGGCGCCTGCGTGGGCGCGGGCCGGGGCGGGGCCTCCTGCCGGTACAGGCGCGTCAGGCCGATGATGATCTGCTTTAGGATGGTCTCGGACATCTCCGGCGTGTCGGGCCGGGGGCTGCGGTTCTCCTCGACGAGCTGCTTCAAGAGCGGATAGACGCGCCCCTCGTCGCGCCCCATCCAGAACGCGGTGTCCGCGAACAGCGCGAAGGGGTCCCGGGCGGGGTAGGACGCCCGCTGGCAGTTCAGGTACAGGCAGTACTCCGTCACCGGCGCGTCGGCGCGGGCGGTCTGGGCGTGGACGACCCCCGGCCCGGTGATGTACAGCGTGTCCGCCGTGACGGGGTGGGTCGCCCCGTCGATGGTCACGGTGCCCTCCCCCTGCTCGGTGTAGTGGATCTCGTAGCTGACGTTGGAGTGGGTGTGGGCCGCGATGACCGGCCGGAGCTGCTCGATGCGCACGTGCACCGGCGCGATCAGCAGCCCGCCCAGCTCGAAGGCGCGGGAGAATTCGTAGGTCTCCATGACGTTCCCTCCCTGTGTTCGGTCACTATTGATTATAACACAACTTGTCTGATAAGGACATGGATTTGCGTCAAAACGACATATTTTACAAAAGGTGGTCGGAATTATCTCTAATCAACCGCTAAAAAAACTGTTATACTGTATACAACAAGCGGGACGAACACCGCACATCGACGAGGAGGATACATTCATGGATAAGAAGATTCTTGGCGCGATCCTGCCGGGCAACAGCACCGTTGAGCTGAAGGAATTCGACATGCCGAAGCCGGGCTACGGCCAGGTCGTGGTAAAGACCAAGGCGTCCACCATCTGCGGTTCGGACATCCGCTGCATCTACCGCGCCCACGTGGGCAAGGGTCCCGAGGGCTACCAGCCGGGCATGATCGCCGGTCACGAGCCCTGCGGCATCATCGAGGTCGAGGGCGAGGGCCTCAAGCGCTTCAAGAAGGGCGACCGGGTCATCGTGTACCACATCTCCGGCTGCGGCGTCTGCTACGATTGTCGGCGCGGCTACTACATCTCCTGCAAGAGCCCCTTCCGCGCAGCCTACGGCTGGCAGCGCAACGGCGGCATGTCTCCCTACATCCTCTGCGACGAGAAGGATCTGATCGCCCTGCCCGACGAGCTGACCTACGAGGACGGCGCGCAGGTGGCCTGCGGCTTCGGCA
>JAFUWR010000292.1 GCA_017471125.1 Clostridia bacterium
GGTCAGCGCGGCCACGGCAGCCATGAGCTGCTGCAGCACTTCCTCGCCGCTGTCCTTCTTCTCGCCCGCGCCGCAATCGGAGGCAGCGGGGGCAGGAGCGGCTTCGGGCTCGGTGTCGGAAGAAGCCGCGATTTCCTCAATCGCATCGGCAACTTCCTGGGGGTCGGCGTCCTTTGCCCAGCCAGCGAACATGCGGCTGAACAGGGAGTTGGTGGTTTTCTTAGCCATGGTCTTATTGCCCCTTTCTGTAGGTGTGTTGGATTCCTCCGCGGAATCCTTTATAGCAACGCGGGGACCTGCGCGGCCGGCCGATACAACCGCCACATGGTTCCCGCGTATGCCGCATTGATACAAGCGGCCCTGCTCGTCCATCCGGTACTCGCAGTCATAGCCGCAGGAGACTTCACGCAGCCGCCCGCTCTTGATCGCCTCGATCAGCGGCGGCGACGTGATGTACAGGTCAGCGATCAGCAGATCGCTTTCCTCGCCGGTGCCACGGTGCACGTTCTGGACGTGCCCGCGGTCATAGGCCGAAATGTTGTCGGGCTTCACCTCGACGGGCGGGTGGTCCTCGGTGGCGGGCTTGCCCTCGAACGAGGCAATGGTCGCCGTGGAGAACACTTCCTCCTCGGTGCGGATGACATCGACCAGGCCGGTCGGGTCATCCTCGAACCCCAGCTCCGAACGCAGGTAGGTCTGTGTGCCCGTCCGCGCAATCGGCACGTTCAGGCAGATCAGGAAGCCCTCCGGCGTTTCCGTCTGATTCGGGCTCAGGCGGGAGCCGTAGTACGCCCTCATGGTGCATCACCTCGTAATCCTGATCTCCTTGAGCCCTTCGCCCAGGAACAGGACGCGGTTGCCGGCGACGATGCTCACCGTCTCGGACGGGCGCACGTCGAAGGCCTCCACAGCGTCCGCCACAACCTTCTCGTCGGAGATGGGCGCTTCGGGCGTTGCAACGGCCTTTCCAGCCGTTTCAACGTCGGGGGTAATAGTGGCGCTGGTCTTACTCTTCATCGTCTGGAATCCTCCTTTACGCTGCTATTCCGAACCGCTCCTTGAACTTGGCCAGGGAGCTGATCGTTTCAATATGCCCGGAGACGTGAACCTTCGCCGGGAAATTGATATCCTCAAGGGCGATGACGGGGAGCGCAATGCACCGGCAGTTGAATATGCCGCCGGGATGGTATCGGCCATAGCTCCGTTCACCAGCCATTGATTCGGGGTCTGGCGGGTCGCTCCATCGGCAGATCACGCCGTCCATGCTGCCATGCTGGGGACGGACGCGGGAATCGTGGGCGGTGCGCCAGATGTAAAAGTCCAGCCCCAAGGATTCGGCCCTGGACTGGACGAGTGCGGTGGAGGCCTTGGCCGATTCGGTGCGGGCGATTCGCCGCGCCTCGAACTCGCGCAGGTGCTTGGCCTCCTTCATGATCTCCTTGGTGATCTCGTCGGGCCTGACGCCCTCGAATTCGCGCTGCCTCGCCAGCTTGGAGAAGCGCAGCGCCATGTCGTGGGGGCAGGTGACGATCAGCTTGGAGTTCTCGGCCACGATAGCGCTGATGGACTGGCCCAGCGCCGTGCCCGTGGTCTCCTTCATCAACGCCTGGTAGATCAGGCGGCCCTGGCTGGACGCCGCGGCTGCCGCCCTCCAGGAGCGCTTCATGCCCACGGCCAGCATCGTTACCGTCTGCCGCGCGGCCTCCTCGGCCATGTGTTGGAAGGTGGGCGACGAGGCGATCTGCGTCAGTATGCGGATGATCGCGTCCGGCGTGGGGTCGGCCAGCTTGGCCACCTCGTCCTCGGCCTTCTTCAACAGGTTGCGAATCAGCCGTTGATACTTGCGCTCCGCTTTCCGGCGCTCGGCGATGAAGTAGGTGCGCGGCGCGTCCTTCGCGGCGCCCGTCTTGACGGCCATCTCCCTGGCAAGCGCCACATACTCCGGAGAGTTTGGAGGCGGCAGGACGTCGGGCAGCTTCGGATATGCCACGGTATCACCTCTTTTCGGGCATGAAAAAAGCAGCCCGCGCTATGCGAACTGCTTCTTGGTTTGGTCGAGTTATGCGATCTCTCGGCCCTCGTCAAATGCCTTGCGGGCTTCGTCGATCGACATGCTGTTGGCACCTCCGGCACGATGGATATCTTCGTTCTGGAGATCGTCGTCTTCCCAGCCGCATACCGGGCAATAATCATGCTGGCCGATCGCATCGAGAGTATACTGAAGACAACAAGCGCACATATACTTGCCGTTCTTGCCTTTCTCAAGCGTATAGCCTTTGTTATTGCCGACCATGCTTACTCACCATGCCTTCCCAATACTGTATGCCCTCATTCGGATGGTAGAACGATGTCATGTTGCCATCCGAGTTGGTGCATGCAAATTCGTTTGTGCTGTAATTATACCGCATTCGGCTACCATCTGTCAAATGGATTTCTTCACAATTCTCGCCCAAAGGACGCGACAAAAAGGATACGCCGGCCTCGCTGTATTCTCGCTCGTTCTTGTACCCCATAGCTTTGCCATGCCTTCTCTGATGACTGGCAAGCTTGGTTTTGCTTTGAATGCGGCCAGTTGGCGTTTCCTCCGTGTTACCCTTATGGCCTACGGCAAGATTGGAATAGTCGTTCGGGTCGTAGGACTTCGTGATGGTATGACCTTTGGGATCGACTGCTGTTTGGCTTTTGGCCTTTGGTGCGGATGACGAGGACGAGCCGCTACCAGACATTTTCCCTTCGCCGAACTTTCCACGCTCTCTTGGCTGTCCGGGATAATCTATCATGCGCAGGCACAGCCGCGCTATGCCACGCTCGTCAGATTGCCCATCCTGCGCCGTCTGCCGCATCTTCCAGCGGCTCGTCCGCGCTATCCGCAGGAACAGCCTGTCCAGCCTGTTCATCGGCGTCACCTCCCTGATCGGGCGCGGTGGGCAGCAGCCCGCCCATGCCCAGCTCGTCCATGCCAGCGTCGGTCATATCGTCGGCACGGTCAATGTCGTCATCGGTGATGCTGTCCCACATGCCGTAGGACGCGCCACTCTTTCGCAGCTCAACGAGCGCCGTCTTCTGGGAGATCAGGCCCGACTGGAACACGGAGACAATGGCCGCGCTGCCCTGCTGGATAAGGTTGGCGCGTTCCTCTTCGGAGGTGTCGCGCACGGGATTGAAGTCGAAGTCCAGGTCCTCGGGCACCAGGCCCCACACGCTGACGCACATGATCGGCAGCAGCTTTTCGAGGACGGGCCGCAGCACGCTCTCCTGGCTCTGCCTGATCTTGTCGTAGTAGTTGGTCAGGTCGCTCTCGCCCGTGGAGTTGAGGCCTGCGGGGGAGCGCCCGAACAGCCGAGTGACGGGAATCTCCGCGGCGCCGGCGATATCCAGCATGAACGATTCATAGATGTCGTTGAGGCCCGCGAAGGTGTACTGGTGGGTCTCCAGGGCATCGTCCTTGTCCATGATGTTCATGCCCATGTTGGACATGAGGAAGTTCTGCATCGTCAGCACCTGGTACAGCCGCTTCTGAATCTCCGGCTGTGTGGCCGAGAGCATCTGGCCGAGGTCGGCCATCTTGTAGTTGCGGATGTTGGCCTGGAATATGAGCTGGGCGATGTTCTCGCTGCTGGTGTTGCGCTTGTTCAGCTCCGTGTAGACGTGCTCCAGCTCGGACATGCCCCAGTAGTTCTCGGCCATGCGCTCCACGTAGGGCAGGTCGCGGCCCAGGAATCGAATCACGCGGCTGTGGTGGACGCGGACGCCCGTGGCCAGCTCCGTATCCGACATGGAGAAGGTGTAGTATTCCGGCGTCCCGAAGTCAGGGTCGTCCAGCTCCTGCACCAGGCCGCTGTCCGGGTACACGCCGTTCCACCTGTCCGCGATGATCAGGCCCTTGTACTGGCCAGGCATGATCATGTCCATGTCGAGGGGCTGGTCCAGCATATCCTCCTGGCCCTCGATCACGATGATGCCGGCAGCGCCGCCGAACAGTCTGCCCCAGCGCAGCCCCTCCAGCAGGTGCTTCTTCAGGTGGGTCTTGCGCACCGCCGCCTCGAACTGGTTGATCTGGTCCGGCGTGAGCTGGGACTGGAAGTCGAACCAGTTTTTCAGCATATCCTCGGGGATCGTGTCGATCACGCGCCGGGCGATCCAGTCGTTACGGTACAGGCTGTTCAGCAGCGGATAGTTCTGCGTCAGTCTGGTCAGCGGGTATTCCGCGGCCTCCAGCAGATTGGTCTGGCCGACGCCCAGGCGGGCGAAGGGATTGGTGAAGCTGTCCAGGGTGATGCCGCCGCTGGGCTTGGCCTCGGTGGTGGGATTCCTCGCCACGGGCTGCACCCGCTGGCCCTTTGCGCGTCGTGCGCTTCTCCTGCTCATTGTCGATTACTCCCTTCAAGCTGAAATCCGCCATCTGCTGGCGGTGGTCTTGATCACGTAGCGCAGCGCGTCACAGGCGTGGTCGTCTACCTTGACCGGCTGCTCCTCGCCGCGCATCCTCGCCTTTTCGTCCCACACATAGCCGCTGATCTCGCGGATGAGGTTGGGGCAGGCATCGGCGCGGACGCGAATCAGGCGCTTGTTCATCAGCGTGGACACGACGCGCAGCCCATCCCGCACGGCGTTGTCCGCCTCCTTGATCATGTAGCCGCGGTTGCGCAGCACCGTGATGAACGAGGCCGCCGAGGGGTCCACCACGATGATCGCGTCCCGGTTGCCGTCCAGGAAGGCGTCCAGATCGTCGGCGTACTGCTCGTCGGTCTTCTGCTTGCGCTCCTTCCGGCCATCGTAGTAATACTCGCGGTCTATCCAGTAGGTCGTGCCGTCGTCCCAGGTGTCCAGGAATGCCGTGGCGTTGCTGGTGCCGTAGTCGATGCCGACGTAATGCGTACACACCGACTTCCAGCCCTCGGCCGGCGGCGCGTCGTAGGTATTCTCCGTGGCGGACCACATATCGTAGATCACGCCCTCCGGCGCCGTCCGCAGCCCCAGGATGTCCACCACGAACCAGAAGGATTTCTTGTCGTAGGACAGTAGCAGATCGCGGAGCTGCTGATCGCTCATGGAGAGGTTGTCCAGCACCGTGAAGTGGCCGTAGTTGTAGCCGGTGATCAGGCCCTCGGCGAAGCTCTTGTCGTAGAAGTTCAGCAGGTCCACGTAAAACCAGTGCTGCGGCCCCTTGGGGTTGAGGTCCATGAATATCTTGCGGTCTTTGCTGGACAGCGTTCGGGCGAAGCACTCCTTGATGAAGGCCTCGCAGCACTCGTTGGCCTCGGTGATGTACACGCTGCCGTAGGTCTGGCCCTTGATCTTGGCCTCGCTGCCGTTGTCCGCGCCGCCCGCGATCAGCACGATCTTCTCCCCGGTGCGGGTCTTGATAAAAAGCGCGTCGCGGTCCTTGTACTGGCCCTCACGACAGCGCCCCTTGAATATGTGCGTCAGGCCCAGGCCGTCGCTGTCCAGGATGTTCAGCTTCACGGCGGAGATCGAGACGCCCGCGGCCAGGTGCAGCTTGTTGGGGTGGTTCTCCAACGACGCCGCCCAGGCCATGATGTTCATTACGTTCTTGCCGGCGCGCTTCCCGCCCTCGGCCACGTTCAGCCAGCAGGAGAGGGAGCGCTTGATGTATTGGCTCTGCTTTTCACACAAAGACGCGTAGCCGATCATGCACCGTCACCGTCCTTTGGCTTGGGCTCCGGGGCAGATGATTCCACCTGCTCCATCGTCCGGTCAGGCATGGGATGGTTGATAAGCTCCGCGATGGACAGTATGTTCTCGTTGAAGGTGTCGGTGTCGTCCGCGCCGCCGCCCTGCTGCTTCTGGAGCTCGAAGCGCTCCCGCGACATCTTCGAGGCCGCGTCGAGGCCGTACAGCCTGGCCAGCGAAGCCATGGAGCGCACGACGGCCTCCAGGTCGTTCACGAAGGCAGACTTGAGGGGGAATTCCCTGGCCTCGCCGTTCACCGTGACCTTTTTGACCTCCACGGTCTCGCGCATGGTCTTGGTGCCGACGCCCTCCGGGTAGTTGGTGATATTGGCCAACAGCTTCCCGTATATGGCCAGCGCGGCCTCGCTCTGCATCTGCATCAGGCGGGCGGCGGTGTCGGCCTGGATATCGGCCGTTTTTTCCACCAGCTTTTCCGCAGCTTTCCCCTCACGGGCTTTGCGCAGCTCCGTCCACTTCTCCAGGCGGGCCCTGCGCTCTATCGTCGAGATCGAGACGCCGTACTTGTCGGCCAGCTTCTGCTGGGAGATGCCGCCGCGCACATACTCTGCCTTAATCTTCTTCCAGTTCGGACCATCGCGTTTCTGTGCCACATCACCACCTCATTCGTTCTCGCTGGCGTTCCCGCCGGTTGCAACGGGCCTCCCGCTTCTTCCATGGGGCAACGCCGATTCCCCATAGGCTGGAAATGGAAGCGCTGGGAGGGCCGTTTCCAGCTCTTCCAGCGCGTAGATGCTATACACGACGGTAAATGACGGCCCGGTTGTAGCCGGTCACGCCATCCGTCATCAGGTTCAGGAACTCGTCCCGCGTGAAGCCCGACAGCCGGAAGATCTCCTCCGGCCTCATGCCAAGCTGTTTGCCGATCTCCTGGATGGTCTTGCCCTCGTCCAGCAGCCGCTTCACGATGGCCTTCATCGGCTCCAGCAGATGGGTGCCTCTGGCGCGGTTGTGGGTGATGGTGCCGTAGACGTCGGCACTGTCGTCGCCGTGATGGTCCACGATCACCACGGGCACTCTGCCGCCGAGCTTCGTCTTCAGCGGTTCGCGCCCGGCCACCGTCCAGCGGTGGAATCCGTCGATGATCGTGTAGTCGGGCCGCACGACGATGGGCAGCGTCCAGCCGTTGGTGAGGATGGACTGTGTGAGCAGCTCCAGGTTGTCCTCGCTGACCTTGTTCGGGTTGTAGTCGTTGGCCTTGAGCTGGTCGCGGTCCACCCATTGCAGGGAGGACAGCGGGGAGAACAGATCCATGTCAGCCATTGACGACACCGCCCTTCTGTTCGGTCTCGTCGAAGCTGGCCTTGTAGTCCAGGAAGATCACGTTCCACATGATGCGCAGGACGCGGTTCTTGGGGTCGCCATACAGAATGGCCTCGTACATCCGCTTGTAGTGATAGTCCTTGGCGATTCCGTAGGTCTTCTTGTAGAGCGTCCGCCAGTGCTTGAGCTGCTTGAAGGTGTCCGAAGGGATGGTGTAGCTGGCGGTGTTGGTGAACAGCACGTCCTCCAGCAGCGCCTGATAGTCCTTCGGGGCCTCGTCGGCCTCCAGCTCCCGCCGCTTCTCGGAGGATCGCCGGAACATTTCGGAATCCCAGTACAGCAGCACCAGGTAGGCGTTGGGTTCGCGGCGCTCGATGCGCTCCCACAGCTTGTGATCGGTCTCGGCCACCCAGCGAAGGCCCTGGGTGCTCATGTCCCCGAAGAAGCAGCACAGACGGAGGTGATTTTTCTTCACGCCGGCCTCGTACAGCCTCATGTAGATTTCGGGGAAGTGAAGCTGCCGGTCCTTGATGTACAGCCAGACGTCCGTGTCCTTCCAGTCGTAGATCGGGTAGAAGCACGCGCCGATCTTCGTGGAATCCATCTGCGAGACGGCGTTCAGCCGCGTCAGGGATTCCGACGTCCGCAGGCCGACCATCTGAATGCCGTCGGCGAACGCGATCCGGCAGAAGGTCTGGTAGTTCATCTGCCCCGGGTATTCCAGGTAGGGGCTGTGCATCACCGCGAAGGGCGGCGGCTGCCGCATCCACACGTCCTCCTTGCCGGGCTCCCAGGTGATCCAGCTCTCCGTCACGGAAAGGTGGTCCAGGACGGACACCTGCTTGAAGGGGAGGCAGAACCACAGGAATTGGGCGCCGACGGACAGAAACTTCTTTCGCCAGGTCAGCGCGGCCTCCACCATGGAGTTATAAAGGCCCTCCTCGTCGATGAAGACCACGATCAACTGCTTCGGGTCGATCTCGCCGGCCATGATCAGGTCGTAGGTGATGGAGGACATGCACAGGCTGTCCTTGCCGCTGGAGAAGCTCAGGTAGATTTTGCAGCCATTGGAAAAGGCGTTCTTAATCCGCAGCCGCGCCGCGGTCAGAACGTCGATGGTTCCTTCCATGCGTCTGAGGGGCACGTCAAGCACCCCCCAA
>JAFUWR010000293.1 GCA_017471125.1 Clostridia bacterium
GTTCAGGTCAAACACCTTGCCCAGCGTCTCGAAGCCGCCCATGAAGCACTCGAACACGTCCTGCTGGAAGTCCTCGATGGGCGGCTTGTCCGGCGCGACGTCGTACCAGGCGAAGACCAGTATCGGGTCGTAGATGCTTTGGGTCAGCTTCACGCCGCCCAGGGCCGGCTCGTCCTCGAGGTATTCGCAGTATTTGAGCTGTATCTTCTCCCACAGCGCTTCCGCCTCCGGCGCGTCGTGCCAGCGGCGCAGCAATCTTTGCACGCACGCCTTGGCCTGTTTGGAGTAGCACACGTGGCGGCTGCGGTCGAAGGGCAGGTCCTTTTCACGCATGACGGTCACGCCTCCTTCGGCTTCCGGGCGACGCAGTGCAGCCGGAAGAAGCCGCGCTTCTCGCCGCGCTCCAGCCGAAGCCCCGCCCTGTCGCACATCTCGCGCACCTCGTCCACGCCGTAGACGTGCACGTCGCCGTGGCCCGCCAGGTTGATGATGGGCATCTCCACGTGGTTCATGAACCACCGCGCCGCCGCGGACTTGGCCGTCATGTCCCGCAGGATCAGCCGCCCGCCGGGCCGGAGCACCCGATGGACGCTGTCGAAGAACGCCTGGGCGTTGGGATAGTGGTGGAAGCTCTGGCAGCAGATCACGGCGTCGAAGGAGGCGTCCGCGAAGGGCAGCTGCTCGCAGTCCCCCACCACCAGCTCCACGCCTGGCATGCGCTTGGCCCGGGCCACCTCGATCATCTCCGGCGTCAGGTCGATGCCGGTGTAGCGCTTGTTCGGGTACTTCTGCTTGAGCAGCGTGAGCATCGGCGCGGTGCCGCAGCCGCAGTCCAGCAGGTCGGTGAAGTCCTCCCGCTCCAGCTCCGCCAGCACGTCCGGGTAGTCCTTCTTGCACATCTTGTAGACCCCGGCCTCGTCCGTCTCGTAGACCTTCGCCGCCTTTGAGAATTCCTTGATGGACAGCGCCTTGTATTCCTTGTCCGTCATCCCTGTTTTCCTCCCTCGCTTCGGCTCCCGTAGATCCGCGCAACCTCATCCCAATCGGGCATCTGCGCCTTGAGCGCCCGCCAGCGGGCCATCGGCGCATCGGGCGTCCGGGCGATGACCGCGTCGAACGCCTCGTCCAGCATCCGCATCTCCTGCCAGGCGTTCCGGCAGTGCACGCAGGCCACCAGGTCGCCGATGGTCCTGTTCTTGGCCATGACGAAGTACAAAAACCGCATGACCAGGCCGAGGACGCCGGGCCGGTAGTACCGGTCGTCGCCGTCGGGCGGCATGGGGACGCCCTGGTCCCTCAATAGCGCGTAGGCCTCCCCGGACGCCAGCCACATCAGCCTGCGCTGTGCCCCGGTGGAGGGGGTCATGTCGCCGCCGCAGGCGTAGGTCAGGTACCCGATGGGCAGGATCGCCGCCAGGTGGCAGACCAGGTACGCCTCCATGTCCGCCTGCCAGCGCAGCTTGTAGCCGGTGCCGCCGAACGCGGCCTCCAGCTTCGCCCGCAGGGCCTCGTCCGGCATGTCGTGCAGGCCGCCGATGTCCATGGTCCCCGCCCCGGCACGCTCGCAGATCAGCAGGCCGTTCCCCACGTCGCGCCTGCCCGCCGTGACCTGGAAGCCGAACAGCACGGCCTTGGGGCAGACCGTCGAGCGCAGGATGGTCTCCCGCATCGCCGCGGGCCGCATATTGTTGCCCACCAGCACCACGACGGGCGTATTGAGCCGCGCCAGCGGCTCCAGGATCGCGCCGATCTTGTGATAGGGCATCACCGCGAAGGCGGCATCGTAGGTATCGTCCTCCGAGATGTCGCCGATGACCCGCGGCCTATCCAGCGTCTCCCGGCGCTGTAAATGATGGCGGATGCGCAGGCCGTTTTGCTCAAGCTGTTCCTTCCATCGGCCCCGGGCCAGCACCGTCACGTCGTTCCCGGCGGCGCACAGCGCGTGGGCCAGGTAGCAGCCGATGACGCCCGCGCCGTAGACCAGCACCTTCATCGCAGATCACTCCTTCATGAGCCGGACCATCATGTCCCAGCCCGCCTTCGCCTCTTTGACGATCGGGAACACCGGGTAGCAGTGGAACATGCCCTGTCCGACGATCATCTTATAGTCCACGCCATACCTCTTCATCGCCGCCTCAAAGGACGGCGCGCAGGCGTAGAGCGTCTCGTCGCTGCCGTAGATGAACGTCACCCGGGGACAATGGGTGAAGTCGCCGTTTTGCAGCCACAGCATGTAGTCGGGCACGCTGTCGTCGCCGTGCCGCATGATCTCCACGGCGGTCCGCATGTACTGGGCGGGGATGGCCACGTCCAGCTTTTCCAGCGCCAGCATGCGTTGCCACTCGTCGTCCGTCGCCACGCAGGTGCCGGGGGAGATGGCCATGATGTGGCCGGGCATGGGCGTGTCGCCGTGGCCGTCGTTGATGTAGGGCACCATGCCCAGCGCCAGGTTGCCGCCGGAGGACGTGCCCAGCACGGAGATGTTTTGAGGCACGTAGGACTTCAGCATCTCCCGGTAGGTGGCGTGGATCATCTCGTAGACCCTGGTCAGCGGATATTCCGTGCAGAGGGGATAGTACGGCACGAACACGTCCAGGCCGGTCTCCCGGGCGAAGCGGAGCGCCTTCCTGACCGCCCCCGGGCGCGGCGCGGAGATAATGCCGCCGCCGATCAGAAACAGGTTCGCGCGATTGGCGGGCCGCTTGTGGATCAGCCTGAGCACCGGGCAGCCCATGACCTGGACTTGGCTGATGTCGAAGGCGTCGTCCTTGAGCTCGGGGATCCTGTTTTTGGCGTTCTCCCTGCGGCGGGCCTCCAACAGGGCCTCGGTGCTCTGCCCCACCCAGCGCTTTTTGAGGCCGGACGCCCGCACCAGCCGCTTCAACAGCTCGTATTTGACGCTCATTTGCCTTCCCCTTCCGTGGTCAGAGCTTCCGCATGTAGAAGTCGCAGCGGTCCGCGCCCCTGCCCAGGGTGCCCGCCCGCCGGAACTCGAGCCCCGGCAGGCTCCCGTAGCAGCGGTCGTCGTTGGCGCAAAAGACCTTCGTCAGCTCGAAGCAGCCCAGCTCGGTGAAGTAGCGGCAGTAGGGGCAGGCGGTGACGTCCATGCGGTAGACGCCCTTCTCCCTCGGATAGAACACGTTGGTGAAGCCGTTGTTCGCGCTGAACACCTTCCGGGTCAGCGGGTCCCACATGCGGAGGAACAGGCCCTTCATCCCCGGCAGCCGCATCAGCCCCGCCAGCTTCCGGCCCATGCCCTCGGTCCGGCGGATGGCGGCGTTCTCCACCACCCGGTAGGCCGCTTCCTGGCCGATGGCGTCCTTCGCCGCCAGGTAGATGGCCGCGGAGGAGAAGA
>JAFUWR010000031.1 GCA_017471125.1 Clostridia bacterium
GTTGGACAGGGTGATCTGGTCGAAGGTCATATGCGATGCTCCTTGTATAGATTTGATGTGCGTGAGGGAACAGGGATCAGGGAACAGGGAACAGGAATGCTCCGCCCCGGGCGATGAGGGCATCGCCCCTACGGGCAGGCGGTCGTTGGGGCGGCTATCAGAAGGCAGACCGCCGCGCAGAGGTCCATTCGATAAAAAGAGATCCGAAGGATCTCAACCAGAACTCCACGCTCCACACTCCACACTCCACACTTCCCTAAGTGCGCGAAATGGACATACCCGAAGTATGCCCATTTCGCCGTTTATTCAGTCGTTGTCAGTCACGACGCCTCGGCGGACGGTCTCCGCGGGGCCGGTCGCCGAAGCCGCGGCCGCCGTCGCGGCGCGGGGGACGGCGCACGGGCATGGAGTCGTCGTCGTACACGATGTCGTTGCGGACCAGGTTCACGCGGCCCTGGCTGTCGATCTCGCCCACGCGGACCTCCAGCTCGTCGCCGATGTTCACCACGTCCTCCACCTTCTCGACCCGCTTGTTGTCCAGCTTGGAGATGTGGATCATGCCGTCCTTGCCGGGCGCGTACTCGACGAACGCGCCGAAGGACATGATGCGGACCACCTTGCCGGTGAACACGTCGCCCACCTGCAGGTCCTTGGCGATGCCCTCGATGATGCGGCGGGCCTTCTTGGCGGCCTCGCTGTCCTCGGTGGCGATGAACACGCTGCCGTCGTCCTCGATGTCGATCTTGACGCCGGTCTCCTCGATGATCTTGTTGATGGTCTTGCCGCGGGGGCCGACGACCTCGCCGATCTTCTCGGGGTTGATCATGAAGTGGACGATCTTGGGCGCGTGCTTGCTAAGCTCCTCGCGCGGCGCGGGCAGCACCTCGAGCATCTTGCCCAGGATGTGCATGCGGCCGTCGTAGGCCTGCGCAAGCGCCTGGCGCAGGATCTGCTCGTCGATGCCCTTGATCTTGATGTCCATCTGGATGGCGGTGATGCCCTGGGCGGTGCCGGCCACCTTGAAGTCCATGTCGCCCAGGAAGTCCTCGAGGCCCTGGATGTCGGTCAGCACGGCCACCTTGCCGGTGTTCTCAACGTCCTTGATGAGGCCCATGGCCACGCCGGCCACGGGGCGCTTGATCGGCACGCCCGCGTCCATCAGGGCAAGCGTAGAGCCGCACACGGAGGCCTGGGAGGTGGAGCCGTTGGAGGACATGACCTCGGAGACCAGGCGCAGGCAGTACGGGAACTCCTCGACGGAGGGGATCATGGGCAGCAGCGCGCGCTCAGCCAGCGCGCCGTGGCCGATCTCGCGGCGTCCCGGGGAGCGGGCGGGCTTGGCCTCGCCGGTGGAATAGCCCGGGAAGTTGTAGTGGTGCATGTAGCGCTTGCGGTCCTCGGTGCCGATGCCGTCGATGATCTGCTGCTCGCTCATCGGGGCCAGGGTCGCCACGGTCATGACCTGGGTCTGGCCGCGGGTGAACACGCCGGAGCCGTGGGGACGGGGCAACACGCCGACCTCGCACCAGATGGGGCGCACCTCGGTGAGCTTGCGGCCGTCGGGACGGATGCCCTTGTCGATGATGTGGCGGCGCATGACCTCCTTCTGGACGCCGTACAGCGCGTCGGCCACCTCCTGCTCGCGGCCCTCGAACTGCTCCGCGAAGTGCTCGGCCACCTCGGCCTTCACCTGCTCCTCGCGGGCGTTGCGCTCGGACCGCTCGAAGGTCTCGAACATCCACTCCACCTTGGGAAGCGCGTACTCGCGCACGGCGGCCTTCACGTCGTCGCCGGGGAGCTGCAGCGGGAATTCCTTCTTGGCCTTGCCGATCTCGGCGGTGATGTCCGCGATGAACTTGACGATCTTCTTGATCTCCTCATGGGCGAACAGGATCGCGCCCAGCATGACCTCCTCGGAGACCTCCTTCGCGCCGGCCTCGACCATCAGCACGGCCTCGCCGGTGCCGGCCACGGTCAGGTTCAGCAGCGATTCCTCGCGCTGGGCCACGGTGGGGTTCACGACGTACTCTTCATTCACATAGCCGATGTTCACCGCGCCGATGGGGCCCGCCCAGGGGATCTGGGAGATGGACAGGGCCGCGGACGCGCCGATCATGGCGGGGATGTCGGGGATGTTGTCCTGGTCCACGGACATGACGGTGGCGACGACGGACACGTCGTGGCGCATGCCCTTGGGGAACAGGGGGCGCAGGGGGCGGTCGATCAGGCGGCTGGTCAGGATGGCCTTCTCAGCCGGACGGCCCTCGCGGCGGTTCCAGGAGCCGGGGATGTGGCCCACGGAGTAGAGCTTCTCTTCAAAGTCTACCGACAGCGGGAAGAAGTCGATGCCCGGACGGGGCGTGTCCGCGACGGTCGCGGTGACCAGCACGCAGGTCTCGCCGTAGCGCACGAAGGTGCTGCCGCTGGCCTGCTCGGCGTACTTGCCGAATTCGAGGGTGAGCGTCCGCCCGCCCAGTTCCATGGAATAGCTCTTGAACATTCTGTTACCCTCCTTGGGTGTCCTCTATATTGACTTTCATTGATACCATATGTGCCTTCCCCTCTGGGGAAGGTGGCAGCCACGAAGTGGCTGACGGATGAGGTCCGTGCGGTGTGCAGACGCGCGCCTGCGGGTGATCCCACATCCTGGCGTCCACACACCACGTTTGCCGTTCGCATCCCCGGGCGGACTCCGACGCCGCGAATCCGAACGACGCCGCCGCTCGGCAAGCCGAAGCGGCGGCGCGAAACAGTCTATCTTGCAGCGGCGATGCCTTACTTGCGCAGGCCCAGCTTGGCGATCAGCGCGCGGTAGGCTTCGATGTCGGTGCTCTTGAGATAGTCCAGCAGACCACGGCGCTGGCCGACCATCAGCAGCAGGCCGCGACGGGAGTGGTGGTCCTTCTTGTGCACCTTCAGGTGCTCGTTCAGGTGGTTGATGCGGGCAGTCAGCAGCGCGATCTGCACCTCGGGGGAGCCGGTGTCGCCTTCGTGACGGGCGTAGGTCTCCATGATCTCTTGCTTGTTGATGACCATTTGGGTATTCCTCCTCTTTCTTTTCAGCCAATGAGCCAGGTGAGCCGTCGGAGTCCTCGGATGGCCGCGCGTATTTCGCGCCGCCGCAGACCGGGCAGATGGCAGGGGCAATCCTATTTTGCCACAAAATATATTTTACCACAGCCCCTATGTTTTGTAAACGGATTTCGGAAAGTTTAACGTGATTTAGGGAGTAGGCAGTAGGCAGTAGGGGCGACGACCTCTCCGTCATTTGCTTCGCAAATGCCACCTCTCCTGTAAGGAGAGGCAAGGCTACCGCCCGGATTTCGTGACCCTCTTGCCTCCCCTATCAGGGGAGGTGGCACGGCGCAGCCGTGACGGAGAGGTCGTTATCCCGTAGGGGCGCTGCCCCCAGCGCCCGCCGTCAATGGTTGCGGTAGTAGTTGATGAGGCACCCATCCGCGATGATCTCGCGCTCGGCGTCGGTGAGGTGGCCGGTGGTCACGTCGAAGGGCGCGACGGTCCCGTCGGGCTTGACGGCGTAGGCGGTGAAGGACTCGCGGTTTTCGAGCACGGCCCTGCGCACGCCGGGGACGAACACCCAGTCGCCCAGCTCAAACACCTCCGGGTCCTCCACCAGGAACGGCACCATGCCCCAGTTGATGCAATTGGAGCGATAGCGCTTGGTGGCGTACTGGCGGGCGAAGTTGGCGCTGGCGCCCATGACGCGCTGGCAGGAGGCGGCCTGCTCCCGGGCGGAGCCGTCGCCGGGCATGTTGGCAAAGATGGCGGAGCCGATGTCGGTGCCCTCGGGGGCGTTGGCGACACCCGCCTTGTTCAGGGCACCATAGACGGCCCTGACCTCCTCGGGCAGGCCCTTCCCCGCCTGCCGGTCGCGCTCGATCTGACGCACGGCCTTGCTGCGGCCCACGTACTGCGGGTCGCGCCGGGACAGGGCGAACTCACTCAGGCGCTCGGGGTTCGAGCGGTAGGCCGAGGTCTCGCCGGAGGGGATCAGCTCGTCGGTGGTGGTCACCGGGTCGGTGATGTAGGAGCAGATCTTCACCAGCAGGTCGTCCGTCAGCGCGGGCATTTCGGGCCAGTCCTTGATGTTCGGGCCGAACTTCAGCGGGTGGTCCGGCTCGGGCCGCTTCCAGCCGTCGTAGACGCGCTTGGCGTAGATGCCGGCGTCGTAGTGATATTCCGGGTTCGTGTATTCGACATCGAGGTCGGAGGCCGCGGTGAGCCTGCCGCCGTTGACCGCCGTGGCCGCGATGGACCGGGCGTCCATCAGCGCCACCGCGCTCATCTGGCCCTCGTTGGGCTTGGAGCCCTCGCGGTTGGGGAAGTTGCGGGTGGTGTGGCGGATGGACAGCTCGCCGTTGGCCGGGCAGTCGCCCGCGCCGAAGCACGGCCCGCAGAAGCACTCGCGCATCAGCGCGCCCGCGGCGATCAGGTCGTAGGCGCGGCCATTCCGCATCAGCGCCGCCAGCGCCGGCATGGAGCCGGGGTAGATGGACAGCGAGAACGCGCCGTTGCCGATGCTCTTGCCCCGCAGGATGTCCGCCGCCGCGCAGATGTTGTCGTAGGTGCCGCCGGCGCAGCCCGCGATCTCGCCCTGCTCCACCCAGATGCCGCCGTCGCGGTACTTGGACTCGATCTCCATCCTCGCGCCGCGGAGCTGCCGGTTGGCGGCCTCCTGCACCTCGTGGAGGATGTCGCGGGCGTTGGCTTGCAGCTCGTGGATGGTGAAGGTGTTGGAGGGGTGCATGGGCATGGCGACGGTGCACTCGATGGCGGACAGGTCGATGTAGACGCACCCGTCGTACCAGGCCACGTCCGCGGGCTTCAATTCCTTATACGCCTCGGGCCTGCCGTGGATCGTCAGATAGTCCTTCGTCTTGTCGTCGGTGACCCAGATGGACGACCAGCAGGTGGTCTCGGTGGTCATCACGTCCACGGCGTTGCGGTACTCCATCGACAGGCCCTTCACGCCGGGGCCCACGAACTCCATGACCTTGTTCTTCACGTAGCCGTTCTTGTACACCGCGCCGCAGATGGACAGCGCCACGTCGTGGGGGCCGACGCCGGGCTTGGGGCTGCCGGTCAGGTAGATCGCCACCACGCCGGGGCGGGCGAAGTCGTAGGTGCGGCCCACCAATTGCTTGGCCAGCTCGCCGCCGCCCTCGCCCACCGCCATCGTGCCGATGGCCCCGTAGCGGGTGTGGGAATCGGAGCCCAGGATCATCCGGCCGCAGCCGGCCATGGTCTCCCGGTTGTAGGAGTGGATGTTCGCCATGTTGGCGGGCACGTAGATGCCGCCGTACTTGTGGGCGCAGGACAGGGCGAACTTGTGGTCGTCCTCGTTGATGGTGCCGCCCACGGCGCACAGGCTGTTGTGGCAGTTGGTCAGCGCGTAGGGCAGCGGGAATTCCGTCATGCCCGAGGCGCGGGCGGTCTGTATGATGCCCACGTAGGTGATGTCGTGGCTGGTCATGGAGTCGAACTTGAGCCGCAGGTCGTCCATGCCTTCCGCGGTGTTGTGCGCCTTCAAAATGCCGTAGGCGATGGTGCCCCGCACGGCTTCGTCCCGGTCCACGGGGCGGCCCGCCTTTTGCGCCGCCTCCGCCGCGTCGGGACAGATGTCCGCGCCGTTGACCAGATAGATGCCCGTATCGTATAGCCTTATCATGGTGATCCACTCCTTGTCCTTCGTCCTTAACCGGGACATTTCAGCATCTATATTACCACAAACCCTGCGAAAAGTAAAAGGTTATTCGACCCCATTTTCAGGAAAACAAGAATTTTGCGATTCAAACGGTCCCGGACGCACGTAGGGGCGGCGTCGCGCCGCCCGCCGGGAAGTACGCTGCGTCGCGCACTCGGGCGGGCGGCGAAACGCCGCCCCTACGGGGATGAGATGGGTTCGGTCAACTTACAAATTTTTGACGAACAGACACCGGATGGCGTTCAGCACCGCCAGGATCATGACGCCCACGTCGGCGATGATGGCGACCCACATGTTCGCCAGGCCCAGCGCGCCCAGCACCAGGCAGACGGCCTTGACGATCAGCGCGAAGGCGATGTTCTGCTTGACGATGCTCAGGCACTTGCGGGAGATCTTGATGGCCTTGGCGATCTTCATGGGATCGTCGTCCATCAGCACGATGTCCGCCGCCTCGATGGCAGCGTCCGACCCCAGCGCGCCCATCGCAATGCCGATGTCGGCGCGGGACAGCACGGGCGCGTCGTTGATGCCGTCGCCCACGAAGGCCAGCCGCTTGTTGCCGGTGCACTCCTTGAGGAGCGCCTCGACGCAGGCCACCTTGTCCTGGGGCAGCAGCTCGGCGCGGTAGTCGGTCAGGCCCACGTCCGCGGCTACCTGCTTGGCCACGGCCTCGGCGTCGCCGGTGAGCATGACGGTCTTTTCGATGCCCGCCTTCTTGAGCTCGGCCATCGCCTCGCGGGAGTGCTCCTTCAATTCGTCGGAGATGACGATGTGGCCGGCGTACTCACCGCCCACCGCCATGTGGATGATGGTGCCCACGTGGTGGCAGTGGTGGAAGGGGATGTTCAGCCGGTTCATCAGCTTCTCGTTGCCCACGGCCACATCCGTGCCGTCCACCTTGCAGACGATGCCGTGGCCGCTGATCTCCTGGAGGTCGGTGACCCGGTTGGGGTCGACCTTCTTGCCGTAGGCCTTTTGCAGGCTGTGGCTGATGGGATGGGACGAGTGGCACTCGGCCAGCGCCGCGTACTCCAGAAGCTGCTCCTCGGCCAGCGGGCTGTGGTGCACCGCGGTGACCTCGAAGTTGCCCTTGGTGATGGTGCCGGTCTTGTCGAAGGCGATGGTGGTGACCTCGGACAGGGTCTCAAGGTAGTTGGAGCCCTTCACCAGTATGCCCTGGTTGCTGGCCCCGCCGATGCCCGCGAAGAAGCTGAGCGGTATGGAGATGACCACTGCGCAGGGGCAGGAGATGACCAGGAACGTGCAGGCGCGCAGGATCCAGTCGCGCCAGACCGCGCCCACGGAGGCGTAGCCCGCCATGCCGACCTTGGTCAGCATGATGAACAGCGGCGGCAGCACCGCCAGCGCCAGCGCCGCGTAGCACACGAACGGCGTGTAGACCCGGGCGAACTTGGAGATGAAATTCTCGGACTTGGACTTCCGGGACGCGGCGTTCTCCACCAGGTCCAAGATCTTGGAAGCGGTGGACTCGTCGAACTCGGTGGTGGTGCGTATCTTCAACACGCCGGACATGTTGATGGAGCCGGACAGCACCTCGTCGTCCACGGTGACCTCCCGGGGCTTGGACTCGCCGGTCAGCGCCGACGTGTTCAGCGCCGAGGCGCCCTCCACCACGATGCCGTCGATGGGCACCTTCTCGCCGGGCTGCACCACGATGACGGTGTCCACCTCGACCTCGTCGGGGTCGACGCGCTCGAGCGTGCCGTCCGGCTGCTCGATGTTGGCGTAGTCGGGCCGGATGTCCATCAGCTCCGAGATGTTCCTGCGGCTCTTGCCCACGGCGTAGCTCTGGAAGAACTCGCCCACCTGGTACAGCAGCATGACCGCCACGCCCTCGCCGTACTCGCCCAGGGCGATGGCGCCGATGGTGGCCACGGTCATCAGGAAGCACTCGTCGAACACCTTGCGGTTCTTGATGCCCAGCGCCGCCTTGCGCAGGATGTCATAGCCCACCGTCAGGTAGGGGATCAGGAACAGTATGATGAGCGCCCACTTGGGGATGTCCACATGCACGATGTCCTCGGAGATCAAATACAGCGGGACGAAAAACACAGCGGCGATGATGATGCGAATGAGCAGGTTTTTCTGTTTCTTGTTCACACCGTCAGCCCCCTTCTCATTGTAATAGGGTGTACGCAAACGGGCGGGCACGCGACCCGCCCGTCATCCAGCGATCAGAGGAAGATCTCGCAGTCGTCCTCGACCTTCTTGCAGTTGTCGCGGACGTTCTTCATCACGGCGTCCACATCCGCGCCGTCCTCGAACTCGACCTTCATCTTGAGGGTCATGAAGCTCACGGTGCAGTCCTTGACGCCCTCGGTCTTCTTGGCGGCGTCCTCCATCAGGTTCGCGCAGTTCGCGCAGTCCACGTCGATCTTGTAGGTCTTCTTCATGGTGTCATCCTCCTTGTCATTCTCCAACGTGTTCCATGCCCTGGCCGAGGATCGTGCGCACGTGATCGTCCGCCAGGAAATAGTAGATCTGCTTCCCCTCCCGGCGGCTGCGCACCAGCCGCGCCTGCTTGAGCACCCGCAGTTGGTGGGAGATCGCCGATTGGGTCATGTTCAGCACCTCCGCGATGTCGCATACGCACAGCTCCGACTCGAACAGCGCGTACAGGATGCGGATGCGCGTGGTGTCGCCGAATACCTTGAAAAGCTCCGCCAGGTCGTACAGGCTCTCCTCGTCCGGGAGGTCCAGCTCCACCCGCTCCAGCAGGTCCTTATTTTCAGACATTCGACTCACCTCTAATCATATGAACAACCTTTCAAGTGATATTATAGCCCTTATGGGAGCGGATGTCAATAGGTTCATGCGGTTTATGGATATTTTACATCGTTCGGGGAGGGAATAGGGAGTAGGGATTAGGGATTAGGGAGTAGGGA
>JAFUWR010000294.1 GCA_017471125.1 Clostridia bacterium
GAAAAGGGACTGGAGCTGCTGTCCGAGGCCAAGAAGGCCACCGGCCTGCCCATCGTGACCGAGATCATGGAGGCCGCCCACCTGCCCCTGTTCGAGGACGTGGACGTCATCCAGGTCGGCGCGCGGAACATGCAGAACTTTGAATTATTGAAGGAGCTGGGCCAGACCCGCAAGCCCATCCTCATCAAGCGCGGCCTCGCCAACACCTTAGAGGAATTGCTGATGAGCGCCGAGTACATCATGGCCGGCGGCAACGAGAACGTCATCCTCTGCGAGCGCGGCATCCGCACCTTCGAGACCTACACCCGCAACACGCTGGACCTGTCCGCGGTGCCGGTGCTGCGGCGGCTGACCCACCTGCCCATCGTGGTGGACCCCAGCCACGGCACGGGCCACGCGAACCTGGTGCCCGCCATGGCGATGGCCGCCACCGTGGCCGGGGCCGACGGCCTCATCATCGAGGTCCACAACGACCCGCCCCACGCCCTCTGCGACGGCAAGCAGTCCCTGACCCCCGAGCAGTTCGACGAGCTGGCGCGGAAGATCGAAGCGGTCAGGCCCTACGCGGTGCGATAGGAGGTATCCTTCATGAAAATCGGCATAATCGGCCTCGGCCTGATCGGCGGGTCGCTGGCGATGAGCATACGTCGGCACACGGAACACACGGTATTCGGCTACGACATCGACGAGCAGGTGATGCTGCGGGCCAAGGCGGCGGAGGCCATCCACGACGCCCTGGACGACGACACGCTGCCCGCCTGCGACATCGTGCTGGTGGCGCTGTACCCGGAGCTGTGCGCCCAATACATCATCTCCCACGCGGACGCCTTCGGGCCCCGGGCGCTGGTCATCGACTGCGCGGGCGTGAAGCGCCACGTCTGCCGACAGGTGGAGCCGGTGGCGGCGGAGCATCCCTGGACCTACATCGGCGGGCACCCCATGGCGGGCCGGGAGTTCTCCGGCTTCCAGAGCGCCCGGGCCGACCTGTTCGAGAACGCATCCATGATATTATGCCCCGCCCCGGAGGTGGACATCGAGGCCCGGGAGCTGGCCAAGGCGTTCTTCCTCGAGTCCGGCTTCAAGCTGGTGCGCTTCTGCACCCCCGAGGCCCACGACCAGATGATCGCCTACACCAGCCAGTTGGCCCACGTGGTCTCCGGCGCCTACGTCAAGAACCCCCTCTCCGCCCAGCACAAGGGCTTCTCCGCGGGCAGCTTCCTGGACATGACCCGCGTCGCCCGGCTCAACGAGAACATGTGGACCGAGCTGTTCCTCGAAAACGACGACCTGCTCCTCCCCGCCGTGGACGACCTCATCTACCGCCTCAACCAGTACCGCGACGCGCTGGCGTCCAGGGACCCGGAAAAGCTCAAGCCGGTGCTGAGGGAGGGCAGGCTGGCCAAGGAAGCGCTCGATTGATTAAGAAAGGAAAGATACGTATGCGTACCGTTCACATCACCGCCTCGACGAATTACGACGTCCTGATCGGCGGCGGGCTGATCGACCGCTCGGGCGAGCTGTCGGCGAAGGTCGTGAAGCCCTGCAAGTGCATGCTGGTGGCGGACGACACCGTGGACGAGCTCTACGGCGACCGGGTGCAGATCAGCTTCACCTACGCCGGGTTCGACGTTCGCCGCTTCGCGTTCCCCGCGGGCGAGGGCCAAAAAAACCTGGACACCCTGTCCGACCTGCTCGAGGCGATGGCCGAAAACCGCCTGACCCGCACGGACGTGGTGGTGGCGCTGGGCGGCGGCGTCACCGGGGACATGGCGGGCTTCGCCGCGGCGGTGTACGCCCGGGGCATACGCTTCATACAGATCCCCACCACGCTCCTGGCAGCGGTGGATTCGTCGGTGGGCGGCAAGACCGCCGTGGACCTCAAAGCCGGGAAGAACCTGGCCGGAGCCTTCCACCAGCCCGCGCTGGTGATCACCGACACCGACGTCATCCGGGAGCTGCCCGCCGAGCAGCTGGCCTGCGGTGCGGCGGAGGTCGTCAAGTACGGCGTGCTCTATGATGAAGCGTTCTTCGCGCGGCTGGAGAACGGCGACTGGCACGGCGACATGGACGCGGTCATCGAGAAGTGCGTCCAATTGAAGCGCGACGTGGTGGCCGGGGACGAGTTCGACACCGGCGCGCGGGCGTACCTGAACCTGGGCCACACCTTCGGCCACGCCATCGAGCAGTGCTCGGGCCTGTCCGTCACCCACGGCCAGGGCGTCGCCATCGGCATGCTGATGGCCGCCTGCGCGGCGGGCTGCCCGGACGACATGGTGCTGAGGCTGGCGAAGTGCCTGCGGGCCAACGGCTTAAAGACCCGCTGCGAATACCCCGCCGACAGGCTCACCGCCGCGGCGCTGTCCGACAAGAAGCGGGCGGGCGGGAGCATCACGCTGGTGCTGCCCGAGGCCATCGGGAAGTGCTGCCTCAAGAAGATACCCGTGGACGACCTGCGGGGCTGCTTCGACGCGGCCCTCCGGCGGCAGGAGGTGCTTGGGCTGTGAACGTCACCATCCATCCGGGGCGGCTGGCCGGGACGGTGCGCGCGCCCGCGTCCAAGTCCATGGCCCACCGGGCGCTGATCGGCGCGGCGCTGGCCGACGGGCTGACCACCCTGCACATCAACGCGCTGAACGCCGACATCGAGGCCACCATAGACGCGCTGATGGCGCTGGGCGCGATGATCGACTACGACCCCCGCAAGGGGCTGCTGATCGTGCGCCCCATCGAGTCCGCGCCGGGGCTCAAGCGTACATTGACCGGGCTGTCGGGCAAGGCGATGTCCCACGTGGACTATGACGAGGTGCTGGAATTGGACTGCGGCGAGAGCGGCTCCACCCTGCGGTTCCTGCTGCCAGTGGCCTGCGCCCTGGGTGCGAAGGCGCGGTTCGTGGGCCGGGGCAGGCTCCCCGAGCGTCCCAACGCCGCGCTGACGAAGGTATTGCGCGAACACGGCGCGAGCATCGACGCGGACGCCCTGCCCATGAACGTCTCTGGCCGCGTGGTGGGCGGCGCGTGGGCGCTGCCCGGGGACGTGTCCAGCCAGTACGTCACCGGCCTGCTGTTCGCGCTGCCGCTGCTGGACGACGACAGCGCCATCCGGCTGACCACGCCGCTCCAGTCCGCGGGCTACGTGGACATGACCCTCGAGGCGCTGTCGGATTTCGGCATCCGCGTGGACAGGGTCGAGGGCGGCTACGACATCCCCGGCGGTCAGGCGTACCGCTCCCCGGAGGACGTGTACGTGGAGGGCGACTGGTCCGCGGCGGCGTTCTGGTGCGCGGCCAACGCGCTGGGCGCCGACGTGGACATCGAGGGCGTGTCCCGGCGCTCCGCCCAGGGCGACCGGGCCGTGGCCGACCTGCTGGGCAGGCCGGAGATCGACGCGACCGACGTGCCCGACCTGGTCCCCGCGCTGGCGGCGGTGGCGGCGGCGCTGCCACAGCGGACGGTCATCACCGGGGCCAAGCGGCTTCGGCTCAAGGAGAGCGACCGGCTCTCCGCCGTGGCGGACATGATCGCGTCCCTGGGCGGCACAGCCCGGGCCACCGACGACGGCCTGGTCATCGACGGCGGGCCGATCCGCGGCGGCACAGTGGACGGCCGCAACGACCACCGCATCGTCATGGCCGCGTCCATACTGGCGACCGTCGCCGACGGGCCGGTGACGATCACCGACGCGGAGGCCGTCGCCAAGTCCTACCCCGATTTCTTCGACCACTTCAGGGCGCTGGGAGGGAGAGCAGATGTCTAACCAGTTGGGCGAGCGCTACCGGCTGACGGTGTTCGGCCAGAGCCACGCGCCCGCCATCGGCGGCGTGATCGAGGGCCTGCCCGCGGGCGTCGCGCCGGACATGGACTTCATTCGCGCGTTCATGGCCCGCCGCGCCCCGGGGAACGGGCCGATGGCGACGGCGCGGAAGGAGGCCGACGCGCCGGAGATCATCGCGGGGCTGAACGAGTGGGGCCGCACCTGCGGCGCGCCGCTGGCCTTCGTCATCCAAAACGGCGACCACCACAGCCGGGACTACGCGGACCTTCGGGACGTGCCGCGCCCCGGCCACGCGGACTACCCCGCCGCCGTCAAGTTCGGCGGGGAGAACGACATCCGCGGCGGCGGGCAGTTCTCCGGGCGGCTCACCGCGCCGCTGTGCTTCGCCGGGGCGCTGACGCTGCAACTGCTGAAGGAGCGCGGCATACGGGTCAAGGCCCGCGTCCACAGCATCGCCGGCATCCCCGACGGGCCGATGGATATGGCGCGGCCCGATCTGGACGCCATCGCGGACGGCCCGCTGCCCTGCGTGGACCCGGACGCCGCCGCGCGGATGGCCGACGCC
>JAFUWR010000295.1 GCA_017471125.1 Clostridia bacterium
CTTCCGCGCCCGCCCCGCGGCGTCCGCGCTGACCGCCGCCGCGCCCGCCGAGGCTGCCTCCGGCGACGCAGAGCGTTTGATGCGCACGAAGCCCGCCGACACCGCGTTCGACGCGCCTGTTAAGGAAGAAGCCGTCGAAGCGGAAGCGCCCGTCGAGGCCACCGGCGACGCCGAGCGTTTGATGCGCACGAAGCCCGCCGACACCGCCTTCGCCGCGCCCGTCGAGGAAGAAGCCGAGGCCGTCGCAGAGGAAGCCGAGGCCGTCGAGGAAGAAGCTGAAATCGACGAGTACGACGAGGACGCCGAGGTCCCCGACATCGAGCTGAACGCCGACCTCAAGGGCCTCAAGGCCGACATCGCCGCCGAGGTGGACATCCGCGAGGACGTGAAGAGCCTCGTCAGCGGCGACGACACCGCCCCGGCAGACAGATTCATGCGCCCCAGACCCGCGATCTGAAAAATGGGGATGGGGATCCGAGTTATATGTGACATCTATTGGAGGTGCTGAAATTGTCGAACAGCAGAACCTTTCGCGGGGGCGTGCATCCGCTGCACGGCGCTCACGAGGGCAAAGCGCCTACAAGCGGCCAGGCGGTGATCAACTACACCGCCGAGACCGTGACCATAATGATGGGCATGCACCTGGGCGCGCCCAGCACGCCCATCGTGCAGGTGGGCGACCACGTGAAGCTGGGCCAGCCCATCGGCGAGCCCGTGGGCTTCCTGGGCCTGCCGGTGCACGCCAGCGTTTCCGGCGAGGTCGTCGCCGTGGGCCCGGTGCAGGCGGTGACGAACCCGGCGGCCATGGCCGTGACCATCAAGAACGACTTCAAGGACGAGTGGGTGGACCTGGAGCCCCTGGGCGACGTGGAGACCTGCCCCGCCGATAAGATCGTGCCCGCCATCAAGGCCGCGGGCGTGTGCGGCATGGGCGGCGCGTCCTTCCCCACCCACGTGAAATTCGCGGTCAAGGAGGGCCAGTACTGCGACACCATCATATTGAACGGCGCGGAGTGCGAGACCCATCTGACCTGCGACCACCGGCTGATGCTCGAAAAGTCCGACCGCATCGTGGACGGCCTGCGGGCCGCCATGCGGGCGCTGGACGTGAAGAAGGGCGTCATCGCCATCGAGGACAACAAGCCCGACGCCATCGAGGCCATGCGCAAGGCCGCCCAGGGCCGCGAGGGCGTGGAGGTCATGCCGCTTCTGACCAAGTACCCGCAGGGCGGTGAGAAGCAGCTCATCCATGTGGTGACGGGCCGCGAGGTCCCCACCAAGAAGCTGCCCCTGGACGTGCACGTGATCGTGCTGAACGTGGGCACCGCCAAGGCCATCGGCGACGCCGTCATCGAGGGCAAGCCCCTGATCGACCGCATCACCACCGTCACCGGCCACGTGAAGCGCCCCTCTAACCTGCGCGTGCGCGTGGGCACCATGGTGGACGACGTGATCGCCCAGTGCGGCGGTTACAGCATCCCCGAGGACCAGGTCGGCAAGATCGTCATGGGCGGCGCGATGACCGGCTTCCCCTGCCCGAACACTACCCACATCCCCATGGCGAAGGCCAACGGCGGCGTGGTGGTCTACGACGCGAAGGAGGCCGCGGACTTCGACGAGGACCCCTGCATCCGCTGCGGCCGGTGCGTGGACGCCTGTCCCATCGGCCTGAACCCCTATAAATTGAAGTACTTCTGCGAACAGGACAACATGAAGCGCGCCGGCGAATGGTGCGTGATGGACTGCGTGGTCTGCGGCAGCTGCTCCTACATCTGCCCGGCCCACCGGCGGCTCACGTCCTCGTTCAAGGCCATGAAGGACAAGATCGCCGCGGAGGCGAGGAAAGGAAAAGGGTGATCGGCCATGAAGCTCAATCTCTCTCCGGCGCCCCACGTGCACAGTCCTCAAACCACGCGGGCGCTGATGCTCAACGTGATCCTGGCGCTGATCCCCTGCGCCATCGCGGGCGCGGTGGTGTTCGGCTTCAGCGCGGTGCTGCTGATGCTCATATCGGTGATCGCCGCCGTGGCGGGCGAGGCCATTTGGCAGAAGCTGACCGGCCAGAAGGTGCGGGTCAACGACCTGTCCGCCGCCGTCACCGGCCTCATCCTGGGCATGAACCTCCCCTCCCGCGCCCCCTGGTGGATCGCGGTGCTGGGCGGGCTGTTCGCGGTCGTCATCGTGAAGGGCCTGTTCGGCGGGCTGGGCGACAACTTCGTGAATCCCGCGCTGGCCGCCCGCGCTTTCCTGCTGGTGAGCTGGCCCCGGTTCATGACCTCGTGGGCCGCGCCGATGTCCGCCGAGGTGGACGCCGTCAGCGCCGCCACCCCGCTGGTCGCCCCCGGCAACTACACGCTGACCGAGCTGTTCATGGGCAACGTGCCCGGCTCCATCGGCGAGACCTGCAAGCTGGCGATACTGATCGGCTTCGCCATTCTCCTCGTGACCAAGACCATCACCTGGCACATCCCCGTGGCGCTGACCGTCTCCACCGCCCTGTTCTGCGGCATCTTTGGCTACAACCCGCTGACGGCGGTGCTCTCCGGCGGCGTGCTGTACGCGGCGGTGTTCATGGCCACCGACTACGTCACCTGCCCCATGTCCGCCAAGGGCCAGCTCATCTACGCGGCCTGCGCGGGCTTCCTGATCGCGCTGATCCGCAAATTCGGCCTGTATCCCGAGGGCGTCACCTTCGCCATACTGCTGATGAACGCGGCTTCCCCGCTGATCGACCGCTACACCAAGCGGCGCGTGTACGGCTATGAAAAGGAGGCGAAGGCATGATGGATAACAACAACCTGGGCGGACGCTTCGCCGCCGGATTGCTAAACGAGAACCCGCTGTTCCGCCTGGGCCTGGGCATCTGCCCGGCGCTGGCCGTGACCACCCACGCCGCCACCGGCCTGGCGATGGGCGTCGCCACCGCCTGCGCCCTGGTGTGCACCAGCGTGGTCGCCGCCCTGTTCGGACGGTTCACCAACGAAAAGGGCCGCCTGCCCGTGTACCTGATGATCGCCGCGTGCTTCGCCACGGTGGCGGACCTCATATTGAAGGCCAACTATCCCGACCTGTCGGCGTCGCTGGGCATCTTCGTGCCGCTGATCGCGGTGAGCTGCCTGCTGCTGTCCCGGGCGGAGTACGCCGGGGACCATGGCTTCGGGGCCACGATCGGCGACGCGCTGGGCATGGGCGTGGGCTACGTCATCGCCATGACGGTGCTGGGCATCGTCCGCGAGCTGATCGGTCACGGCACCGTGTTCGGCGCCAACGTGCTGCCCGCCGCCTGCTCCCCCATGGTGATGATGGCCCTGCCCGCGGGCGGCTTCATGGCCCTGGGCCTGCTGATGGGCATCTGCAACGCCGTCCTCGGCAAGAAGGATGAGAAGGAGGGGACGCCGGTATGACCGAGATCACCCGTATCCTGCTGTTCATGGTGGGCTGCGTGTTCACCCAGAACATCGTGTTTGCCCGCCTGCTGGGTGCCGAGAGCTTCAGGAAGAGCTGCCGCGTGGAGACCGCCGCCGTCTACGGCCTGGCCGTGACGCTGGCGATGGTCCTGGCGTCGGTTTGCTTCTGGATCGTCGACAGCTTACTGCTCGTCCCCGCGAAGCTGACGCACTTTCGGTGGATCGCCGCCATGCTGGTGGTGATCGTGGCGGCGTGGCTGGTGGGCCAATGTGTGTCCAAGGCCAAGCCCGCCTGGGCCGAGGCGCTCGGAAACGACTTCATGCCCATCGCGGCCAACTGCGCGGTGCTGGGCGTGGCGGTGCTGAACGTCGAAAACGCCTACAACTTCGGCTACGCCCTGCTGAACGGCCTCTGCGGCGGCGTGGGCTTCCTGATCGCCATCGTGCTGATGGCAGGCGTGCAGGACCGGCTCGAGACCTCCAAGGTGCCCGAGTCCTTCAAGGGCCTGCCCATCTCGCTGATCTCCGCCTCCCTGATCGCCCTGGCCTTCATCGGCTTCAAGGGCATGGCATGATAAGCCTGCGGCTCAGGGCGCTGGGGCTCATGCTGATCGCGCTGCTCTGCGCCCTCGCCCTGGCGGAGACCACCGAGGCCCCGGAAGCGCCCGAGGCCACGCCCAAGCCCGCGCCGGGCTACGTGCTGGTCACGCTCTGGGACCGCTCCGGCTGGCTGGCCCTGCCCGAGGAGGGCGAGCTGTCCGTGCCCATCGAGCAGACCCTGCCCGATGGCACCGAGGCCACCAACGTCGTCCACCTCACCCCCACCGGCGTCCACATGGAGGACTCCACCTGTGAGAACCACGACTGCGTCGGACAGGGCGAGGTCACCCTCGACAACCGCAAGGACCGCATCCTCGGCAATATGATCATCTGCCTGCCCAATCAGGTGGTGCTGGAGTTGTATACGCCGGAGGAGATCCTGGAGATGATGGAGAAGCAGGATTGATGGATCAGGGAATAGGGATTAGGGAACAGGGAACAGGGGTTACGACCTCTCCGCCGACTTCGTCGGCACCTCCCCTGGGAGGGGAGGCAAGGGGGTCACGATATGCACGCGGCAGCAAGCCTTCCCCTTTACGCACCGCCGCTACTCCGCTAACGCACCGGCGTCCGCGCAAGCGGGCCGCCGGCAGCGCCGCCCGGATTCAAAGAATCCCAGGGCGGGCTGGTCGCGCTTCCGCAAAGCGGAGTAGCGCGACTGCTTAAAGCGGAAG
>JAFUWR010000296.1 GCA_017471125.1 Clostridia bacterium
CTGCTCCACCATGCTGGCCCTGCTGGGCCGGAACGCCGACGCCGACGGGCTCTTCGACCGGGCCGTGGCCCAGCGCGTCCTGCCCGCCACCCTCGCCGCCGCGCCCATCGACGCCGCCGTGCGGCTCAAGGACCGGGTCAGGGACATGCCCTTGTGCCGCGCCCTGCTGGAAAAGCAGTCGCCGGTGAGTTTGTGAGGCAATAGGGAGTAGGGAGTAGGGGGACGGAGGCACCAGTCACCAGGCACCAGTCCGATACCTGCCCGCAAAACGGGCGATGAGGGCATCGCCCCTACGAGTTGTCCGCGCCTGTGATGTAGGGGCGCTGCCCCCCAGCGCCCGTGACCCCGTCGGGGCAGCGTTGCGCCGCCCGCAAAACGGGCGATGAGGGCATCGCCCCTACGAGTTGTCCGCGCCTGTGATGTAGGGGCGCTGCCCCCCAGCGCCCGTCACCCCGTAGGGGCGGCGTTGCGCCGCCCGCAAAACGGGCGATGAGGGAATCGCCCCTACGAGTTGTCCGCGCCTGTGATGTAGGGGCGCTGCCCCCAGCGCCCGTCACCCCCGTAGGGGCGGCGTTGCGCCGCCCGCAAAATGACCGCCCTGCGCGATGCGCAGGGCGGTCATTTCATATCGTCGATCAATAGGGCTTGAGATCGCTCAGGTTGCTGGCGGCCACGTAGCCGAACACGCCCTTGGCGCTGCGGACGAGGGCATAGCCGTCGGACACGGAGTACACCTTCACCTTGCGGGCCTTGGAGGTGGTCACGCAGCGGCTGGAGGTGGAGGAGCGCTGGTACACCTTCGCGCCCTTCTTGAGGGTCGCGGTGCCCAGGTAGGAGTAGTCCCAATCGCCCTGGGTGAGGGTGGAGGGCTTCACGTAGCACTCGACGCCGTTCACCACCAGGTGGGCGTAGGTGCCGTAGGCCTTCACCAGCACGGAGGTGTGCTTCGGGATGGTGCCGATGTAGACGGACATGTCGGGGTCGGCATAGGCCTTGGCGGCCTTGATGGTGATGTCGCCGGTCAGCGCGAACGCGGACCCGCTGACGAGCGCCATCAGCAACATCGTTGCCAGGATCACAAGCGCAGTTTTCTTCATGGTAGATCTCCTCTCCGCGAGCCCGACGGGTGTCTGCCGAACGTCGCATCCCTTATTGTGCCAGCCGACGCCCGGACGGGCGGCGACGGCCCTGTGATTATTTGCAAGAAGATTATACCATCAATAATTATGCAAAAACAACAAACTTGGGAAAATGATTTGAACTTGAAATAAATTGATTATATTATTAATAAAATCGACAAAAACAGACCTGCCTCTCGCGGTCAGGCTGGCTTTTGTCGATCTGTGCCGGGCGCTGTCCGACGGCGTCCACGCCGTCCTCGCGATCCGCCCGAGGTCTGTGCTGTCCGCGCCCGCGTCCCCTATGGCAGCGAATCGCTGTCTAAGGGGCTCAAAAAGGCGCTGTTTTCAGGGGCTTTTTGCATGAAATGCAAGCGACGAGGCCATTTTTGCGCCTCCCGGCGGCATTTCCCGACCCCTTTCCACATTCAAATTATATCACATTTCGCCCCCTTCTTCAACATGTTGTCGAAGTTGACATAGATTTGATAGAAAATCGACATAAATATGCGGGCCCGCGAATTTTTGTCGAATTCCAGGGGAATGTGACACGAAAAAGACGTGCATAAACATGCACGTCTATGTATAATCATACAAAACTATGTGTCCTCGATGTCGGCCAGGTCGTGGCTCGTGTCCGCGCCCAGCATGCCCAGCCGGTGGTGGAAGGGGATGTTGGAATTGGGGTAGCGCTTGTAGAAGAGCTGGCGGATGCGCTCCATGACCATGCTGCCGGTGTCGTAGTTGACGGTGGGCAGCAGCAGGGCGACGATGGTGGGCGCGAAGTGGGTGATGATGTCCCCCTTGCGCAGGTTGGCCCGGAGGATCTCGATCAGGCCGGACATGATGTTGTCCTGCTTGATGTAGTCCATCTGGCTGTCGTCGGCGTCGCCGATCATGATGACGCCCAGGAACATGGTGGTGCCCAGGCGCTCGAGGTTGCGCATCTCGAGGTTGTAGATCTCCTTGAACATGGTGTAGTCGCAGACGAAGGCCCGCTGCTCCTTGCCGGACTGCCTTAGCTCGTTGCGGATGGCGTCCAGGTTGAACTTGAGCGAGCGCCTTGAGCGGTTGAGCTGCCGGTAGAACTCCTGCATGCTCTCGCTGGGGCCCGCGCCCAGGTAGCGGTAGGTGATGTCGGCGGCGTGGCGGTACTGGGCCATGGCGTCGGACACGCGGTTCAACTGCACCATGGCCTTCATCAGCTCGATGTGCAGCTTGTCGTCGAAGTTGTCCACCTCCAGCGCCGTGCGACAGACCGCGCTGATCTCGTTGTAGGCCTCCTCGTCCCGGAGGATGTCGATGTAGCTGTACACGGCGTCCAGGTACTGCCGGTGCATGCGCTCGGCGTAGGCGGCCTCCTCCTCGAGGTTGCCGGTCTGGTACAGGTCGCCCTTGTACAGCGACATGAGCTGCTTGCACAGGGCGCGGCGCTTGGCGGTGTCCTTCTCCTTCTCCAGGGTGTCGAACAGGTCCATCAGCTCCAGCACGTCCACCTTGACGGCCTCGTCGGCCTGCCAGTGGTACGCGCCCCGGTCGGACACGATGCACGCGCCCAGCCCGTCGGCCATCTGATTAAGCATGCCGCGGGTGCGGCTCACCAGGGTCTTGAGGGCGTTCTCCGGGTTGGTGACGGCGTTCCCGGACCACAGCTCCCGCAGCAGGCGCTGGTTCGGCACCTGGTAGCCCCTGTGCAGGATCAGGAAAGCCATCAGCGCGGAGCCCTTGCGGGACTTCGCCACAGGGTTCTCGATGCGCTGTTCATCGATGAAGATCAGGTAGTTCCCCATCAGCTGGATTCTTACGCTGTGCTCCATGGCCGTCATCCTTTGCGTATTTTTGGGTCATCCGTGAAAATGCCGGGGACTATTGCAGGGCGCGGGCCTCCGCGAGCGCCGCCGTCACGCGGGCGTGGAGCGCGGACACGTCGGCCATTTCGGACCGGCCGCGCAGGATCTCCGTGAGCTCGCAGATGGGCTCGTAGATCGGGGTCAGCGCCAGGTTGCCGATGGCCCCCTTCAGGGCGTGCGCCGCGTCGAAGGCCGCCTTGGCGTCGCCCCCGGCGATGGCCGCGGCCAGCTTGTCGAAGTTCGCGTCCGACAGGCCCATGCCCACCAGCCGCAGGTAGAAGTCCTCCTTGTTGAAGCAGCGGCCCATGCCCTCGTCCACGTTCGCGCCCCAGGCCCTGAGGCCGTCCAGTGTCAACATATCCATCCCGCCTTCCGCCCCCGCGGTCACGCCGATGCGTTACATCCCCGCCGCGGGACAGCATTCACCCATTAATTAACATTATAACATAATGGGGGGTGAAGTCAACCGGGTAAAATGACAATATTTTGAAGATGTGGGGAATAGGGCGTGGGGGCGCTGCCCCCAGCGCCCGCCCGGAGGGAACAGGCAACAGGGAACAGGAATACCCGTAGGGGCGGCGTTGCGCCGCCCGCTTGGGGACCTCATCCGTCACGGCCTACGGCCGCGCCACCATTCCAGGGCCTGCCGGCCCGTTCTCGCTGAAAACAGTCCACTGGACTGTTTTCCGGGCGCTCGAACCCCCAAAGGGGAAGGCTTTTGGCTGACGCGCCATGCTTCAAATTCGTACTAACGTGTGTTTGGATAGAAAAAAGGGGTACGGGGGAAAAAGGCAACCTTTACTAAAGGTGGCCTTGTGCCCCCGGAGGACGCTTGGCCGCTGACACAGCGGGTAACGATCCGGCGGGCGGCGCAACGCCGCCCCTACGAAGGAATGGCGGCGGACCGTGTCACAGCCAAAAGAAAGACCACGAAACGATCATCGTTCGTTTCGTGGTTTGATTCCTCTTATTTATATCCGCTTCGACAGCGTTTCCGGGCTGACGGCGTAGAGCAGGGCGGTCTCCCTTGTGATGGTCCCGGCGCGGAAGAGCCTTTGGAGCTCGGCGTCCATGGACAGCATGCCCTGGCCCGCGCCGCCGAAGATGGCGTTGTCGATCTGGTGGGTGCGGCCGTCGCGGATGAGGTTCTGTATGGCGGGGTTGACGGTCATGACCTCGAACACCGCCACCTGCCCGCCGTCCTTCTTGGGCACGAGGCGCTGGGACACCACGGCGCGCAGCACCATGGAGATCTGCACGCGCACCTGGGCCTGCTGTTCGGCGGGGAAGGTGTCGAGTATGCGATCCACGGTCTTGGCCGCGCCGGTGGTGTGCAGCGAGGACAGCAGCAGGTGGCCGGTCTCCGCGGCGGTGATGGCGGTGCGGATGGTCTCCAAATCGCGCATCTCACCCAGCATGATGACGTTCGGGGCCTGGCGCAGCGAGGCGCGCAGGGCGCGGTCGAAGGTGGGGGAGTCGCTGGGGACCTCGCGCTGGCTGACCAGGGACTGCTTGTGGCTGTGGATGTACTCGATGGGGTCCTCGATGGTGACGATGTGGCCGGAGCGCTCGCGGTTGATCTTGTCGACCACGCAGGCCATGGTGGTGGACTTGCCGCTGCCGGCGGGCCCGGTGACCAGTATCATGCCGTTGCGGAACCGGGCCAGCTGCATGACCAGGTCGGGGATGCCCAGGCTCTTGGGGTCGGGCAGACCGAAGGCCACCACGCGCAGGGTGGCGGCCATGGTGCCGCGCTGATAGTAGGCGTTGCAGCGGAAGCGGCTCAGCATCGGCAGCGCGAAGGAGAAGTCGTCGTCGCCCTCCTCGCCCAGCTTGGCGATGTCGCGGCGGGCCAGCTCGTAGGCCTCCCGCACCAACTGCTCGGTGCCCGCGGGCTTCACGATCTCGTCGGACAGGGCGATCATGTCGCCCTTCACCTTGCAGGTCACGTGCGCGCCGGGAACGATGAATATGTCCGAGCCCTCCAGGTCGTAGGCCTTTTGCAGCAGTTCCTTTAGTTCCATATATCCTCCGTGGTGGTGGTGGCGGTCAGGCGGTGGGTGACCCACTTCAGGCGCTGTCCCTCGTCCTTGGGGCTGAGGCTGACGGCACATTCGAGGGTGCGCACGCCGTCGGTCTCCTCCCAGCGGATGACCCGGTCGTCCATCGTCATGTCCGTGGGCAGGAAGGCCCGCATGGCGGCGGCGTAGTCGTCGTCGGTCTCGGAGATGGCGGCGTAGCGGGCGGCGATGGCGTCCAGCGACGCCAGCCGATGCTCGGCAGCCTCGCTCAGGGCGTAGCCCGCCTGCACCACCTGCACGCTGCGGTCGGACAGCTTGATGTCGTTTCGGGCGTTCATCAGCGCCAGTATGCCCAGCACGCTCATGGACAGTATGACCACGATCAGTATCAGCGACGCCGCGCCGGGGCCGAAGGAGACCCTGCTCTTGCGATTCATGCCCTCACCTCCCTGTAACGGGTGCAGGGCAGGGCGAACAGCTCCTCGTCCTCCTGCCGCACCTGGTCCGCGCTGCGGTTGCGATAGAAGGCCCGCACCGAGCCCTTCCAGTACGCGCCCGCCTCCGCCGGCTCCTCAGCGCTCTCCACGTAGAGGGTGTAGTCGTCCGTGGCGCGGGTCCACGCGCCGTGGTAGAGTTGGAAGCCCATGTCCGTCAGCGCCGCGTCCGGGTCGTCGGCGGCGTAGAGCGTGTCGGCCACGTTCTGCGCGTCCGCCAGGGCCTGGGTCTCCACGCCCGCCCGGACCGTCATGTTCCGCGCCGTCACGAATACCCGCACCAGCACCGTCGCCGAGAGCATGAAGAACAGCACCGCGATCAGTATCTCTACCAATAGCACGTTTGAACGATTTCTGTTGCCCATGTCGCACTCCTGTTTACGAGAAGAATATCATGTCTATGGGGACCACCTCATCCGGCGCTTCGCGCCACCTTCCCCTGAAGGGGAAGGCATGAGAACGCCGCCAAAAGCCTTCCCCTTCAGGGGAAGGTGTCACAGCCTTCGGCTGTGACGGATGAGGTCGTTCCCCTACTCCCTACTGCCTACTGCCTACTCCCTGATCCACGCACCGCATCGCCACGCGCACCTCGCACGGCTCCCCGTCGCCATTGGTCATGTTGACGGTCAGCAGCTTCCCCTCCATGGAGGCGTCGAAGCTGCCGGCGTCGCAGATGGGGGTGCCGTCGCCCAGGGCGAATCCATTGTCCAGCCGGGTGAACAGCTCGTAGAGCTTGCCGTCGTGCTGGTAGAGCCGGGTGACGTACACGTCCTCGGCGTCGTCGAAGCTCTCGCGCATGCACAGTACCGGCGTGCCGTCGAAGTCCTCGATGTCGATCGTGCCGCCGCTGTCCTGGGCGCGGACCATGCTGCGCACGTAGGCGCTCAGCAGGCGGTCCTGGTTGTTCTTCTGGGAGCTGTCCACCGTGGCGCGGTACATCTGCGCCCCGAGCAGCACCATCAGCGTGGACATCAGCGCGAACAGGCCCAGCAGCACGAATATGAAGACGCCCTGCATGCTGTGCTGGCCCCTGGGATAGCTCTTCGCCACTAAGCATCCGCCTCCACTTCCGTCACGTAGATCTCCGGCACCACGTTCATGCCGAAGGCGTCGTAAGACACCATGTAGCGCGATTCATCGTAGGCCAGGCCGTAGTTCTCGCGCAGGTAGGCCAGGTCGCTGGGATAGGTGCCCTCCACGGCGTAGCAGGTCAGCGCCGCGTTGTGCACCGCGTCGTAGACGAACTGGGTCTGCGCGCCGCTGTTCGCGGTGTCCACCCGGCTCACCAGCAGGTATACCCCGACCAAAAGCAGGACCATCAGCAGTATGATCGCGATCTCCTTGCGATTCGCCAATGTCATCCCTCCTTAATACATATGGAAGCGCCGTTTACAGCATGCTCGACAGTATGCCTGCCATGGGCAGCATGACGGACAGCAGGATCGCGCCGATGACGATGGACAGCAGGGCGATCAGCGTGGGCTCGATGATGGCCACGAGCTGGGAGATGCCGGATTCCACCTGCTCCTCGTACAGCCCCGCGATCTTGTTCATCACCTGGTCCTCGCGGCCGGCGGCCACGCCCATGCGGATCATGCGGTTGTGCAGGCCCTCGAACAGCTTGCTCTGCTCCATGGCGTCGGCAAAGGACATGCCGCTGTCCAGGCTCTGGCTGATGCCCTTCACCCGGTCGCCGGCCTCGGCGTCGGAGAGGATCGAGGGCATGAGCCGCAGCGCCTCGCCGGTGGGGAAGCCGCTGGAGAGCATCATGGACAGCACGCTGGCCACGCGGGAGGAGGACAGCTTCATGCTCAGCGTCCGGATGGGCGGGAACAGCTTGCGCAAAAAGGCCATCACGCTGTCGCGCAGGGAGGTCTTCATCAATATCGCGCAAATCACCACGGCCAGCACCACCAGGCCCACCAGCGCCAGCACCACGTAGCCGATGGTGGAGCCCAGGTTCATCAGCGCGGAGCCGGACCGGGTCATCTGCATGCCCATGGAGTTCAGCACCCGCTGGAACACCGGCAGCACCTTCCACAGCATGATGAGCACGATGAGCACCAGCATCACGCCCAGCACCAGCGGGTAGGTGACCGCGCTGATGACCGAGGTGCGGATGCGCTCCTCGCGGCCATAGTACTCGGCTAAGCCGTTCATGACGTTCTCCAACTGGCCCGTCTGCTCGCCGATGCCGGTCATCTCCACCAGATACGTGGGCCAGCGGTCGTCGCGCTTCAGGGCCTCGTACAGCGAGCCCGTCTCGTTGACGGCGCGGCTGGCGTTGGCGTACCAGTCGGCGTACTCGGTGCCCTTGGTGGTCTCCGCCAGCGTCTCCATGCCGTCGTAGAGCGGCAGGCCCGCCGACAGGATCAGCGCCACCTGGCTGCAAAAGCTGGACAATTCCGCGGAAGTGATGCTCTTTTTTGCGGCCATGAAAGTAACCTCCTCGAATATGAATGAGAGTTGAGAGTTAAGAGTTGAGAGTGGAGTTTTGGTCGAGATCCTTCGGATCTCCTCTATTCTATGGAGAACGGAGGGTATCTTCACTCTCCACTCTCCACTCTTTACTCTAATACTCTCTTTCCACGCTGTACTTTTTCGCATTTATGGCTCCCACGGCGTTGGTGGGGTCGAAAAAGACCTCCTGGCCGTTTAAGTACACCGAGGTCCAGGCGTGGTAATAGGAATCGGCGTAGCCGATCTGCAACTTGGCGGGCACGCCCTGCACCCTGAGCATGCACACGGTCACCGCGGCCAGGTCCTGGCAGATGCCCATGCGGTTCTCGTAGCAGTAGTCGATCTCCGGCAGCGCGCCCGACGGGATGGTCTTGGCCCGCACGAAGTCGTATTGGAACTCGGTGGCGATGAAGTTGGTCACGGCGTTGAACACCTGCTGCGGCGGCTGGTCGGCGCACAGCTCGTCGGACTTCTGCACCGCCGAGGTCCACAGCTCGTAGCTCACATATTGGTTGGGCACCAGGAAGGCGGCGCTTTCGGACACCAAATGCGCGTCCAGCGTGACCTTGCCCTCGGAGGAGTACTTGTTGCCGCTGACGTTTTCAAACAGCGCCACCTCGTACTGTCCCGAGCCCCGCTGCAGCGGGAAGGATTCGTAGTTGCCCTGGCCGTTCAGGTCATAGTTGAGCTGCCACTGACCGCAGGTGATGCGGATCTTGAGGCCGTGACTGGTCGGATTGCCGGCCCTGACCATGACGTAACCCAGGCCCATATTGCTGGCATCGATCACCAGATTGCCGTTCGTGCGCACGTCCACCCCCGGCGTCTCCGGCCACACCGCGTCCATCGACGACGCCTGGCCGGTCCCGCAGAAGGCGAACCACGCTCCCAACAGCAGTATCAATGGGATCGCCGCCCTGAGCATGCCCCTTTTTAACATGGCGATATTACCTCCCATACCAGTACAGATAGATTATAGCATATTTTTCCTGCGTTGACAACGGACAGTGAAAATGTTTTGTAAAAAAGTTTTGCTGCCATTTTTAGTAACATGGCTCAAACAAGAAATGAGGGTCGGATGTAACCGTTCATGACACAAATGTATGTTATAATGATTTGTAATAATGGTATATAGTCAAAATCTATAACCGCGAAAGGATAAAACTGCCGATGGCGACAGCTCTTTATGCCGAGATCTACCTGATCTGCATCATCATCGCGGCGCTGCTCCTGTTTTGGATGTACAAGCACGGCACGGACTCCACGCCGGAGCGCTGGCTGCGGTGGCTCTTCATCGCGTTCCTGGTCAACTTCGCCTCGAATTTCTGCTTCACGATCTTCAACGGGGCGCGGCTGATCCCGGCGCTGTTCATGCAGACCAGCTATTTCTTCAAATCCCTGTATCACATCTCCCTGTGCGTGGGCGTCTACGCCTGGTGCGGCTACGCCGAGGCCCTGCGCCACTCGGATCGCTTCCGCCGAAAGCTGGCCCGGGCGCTGAGCCTGATCCCGCTGATCGTCCCCATCGCCGGGGTGATCGTCAACCTGTGGACCCACCACATCTTCGAGATCAACGCCGAGGGCCTCTACGTGCGCCACAAGTGGTTCCAGTTCGAGATGGCC
>JAFUWR010000297.1 GCA_017471125.1 Clostridia bacterium
CCGCGCGCCTTCATCTCCTCCAACAGTGCCAGCCGGATCTGCGCCGCGAATACGCGCAGCTCCTTGATCTCCTTCTTGTCCAAGGCTATCGCCTCCTATGAAAATTTGATATGTTGCTTCGTCAATACCTTCTGGCCTGCTCCCTGTGCTCCATGACCTCGCGGCACGCCTCGCGCACGCTCTCCTTCTCGGAGGTGGTGGCGATGCCCACGTTCCACCAGGAGCCATAGCCGTCCGTCATGGTCTTGGGGACGACCTTGAGGTCGAACAGGCAGGCGACGGTCTGCTTCCGGGAATCCTTGAGCGCCGCGGCCAGCTCCTCCACGGACTTGCAGGTGTAGCTCTTCATGCCGTAGGCCTCGCCGATCTTGGCGTAATCGGTGCGGATGAGGTCGCCGGTGGGCTTCTTGCCGTCGGTGTAGCGGAACTCGGTGGCGATGCTGCCGATGCCGTGGGTCATTTCGAGGTTGTTGATGCAGCCGAAGCCGCAGTTGTCGAACACGAGGATGTTGGTCTTGACGCGCTCCTGCATGATGGTGCCCAATTCAGAGGACAGCATCTGGAAGCCGGAGTCGCCCACCACGGTGTACTCCTCGCAGTCCGGGTCGGCCATGCGGACGCCCATGGACGCGCCGATCTCATAGCCCATGCAGGAATAGCCGTACTCCACGTGATACCCGCCGCGCTTGTCGGTCTTCCACACGCGCTGGAGATCGCTGGGCAGGGAGCCGCCGGCGCAGACGATGATGTCCTCGGGGGCCATGATCTCGCGCAGGGTGGCCAGCGCCGCGGTCTGGGTCAGGGACGTGCCGTACATCTTCACGAACTCGGGCACGGTGCGCGGGTCGCGGGCCTTGATGATGGGCTCGAAGTCCTCGCCCTCGCAGACGATGCCGCCCAGCCGGGCCAGCTCGTCGTCCCACTCCTTCTTGGCGGCCTCGATCTCGCCCTTGTAGGCGGATTTGTAACCGGCAGCCTTGAGGATCTCGGTCAGCGCCTTCACGGTCTCGCGGGCGTCGCCCACGGCCTTCACGGCGTCGAACTTGTAGGCGTGGAACCGGGACATGTTGATGCTGGCGAACTTGACCGCCTCGTTGCGGAACAGCCACTTGGAGGACGTGGTGAAGTCGGTCATGCGGGTGCCGATGCCGATGACGCAGTCGGCCTCAGAGGCGATCTTGTTGGACGCGGAGGTGCCGGTCACGCCGATGCCGCCCAAACACATGGGATGGCTGGACACGCAGGCGCTCTTGCCGCCCTGGGACTCGCCGAAGGGGATCTGGAAGGTCTCGCAGAATTCCTCCACGGCCTCGCCGGCCAGGGAGTAGCGCACGCCGCCGCCCACGATGACGATGGGCTTCTTGCTTCCCTTGATGACCTCGGCCACGTCGTCCAGTTCTTCCTTGACGGCCACAGGCCGGGTGATGCGGTGCACCCGCTTGTTGAAGAAGGACACGGGGTAGTCGTAGGACTCGCCCTCCACGTCCTGGGGCAGCGCGATGGCCACCGCGCCGCACTCGGCGGGGTCGGTCAGCACGCGCATGGCGTTGATGAGCGCGCTCATCAGCTGCTCGGGCCGCTGGATGCGGTCCCAATACTTGGTGACGGCCTTGAAGGCGTCGTTGGTGGTGATGGCCAGCGAGTTGGTCTGCTCGATCTGCTGCAAGACCGGGTCGGGCTGGCGGGAGGCGTAGGCGTCCGACGGGAACACCAGCAGCGGCAGGTTGTTCACCGTGGCGGTGCCGCAGGCGGTGACCATGTTGGCCGCGCCGGGGCCGATGGAGGACGCGCAGGGGATGATCTTCTTGCGGTCGTTCTGCTTGGCGTAGGCGATGGCACAGTGGCACATGCCCTGCTCGTTGCGGCCCTGCATCACCTTGATGCCGCCGGGATTGGTGTCCAGCGCCTCGCCCAGGCCCACGGCGATGCCGTGTCCGAACAGGGTGAAGAACGCCTCGACGAACTTGGTCTCCTGGCCGTCCATGGACACGTACTGGTTATCCAGAAACTTCACGATGGCCTGAGCCGTGGTCATTCTGATGGTTTCCATAGGTCATCCCTCCGGTTTGAAAATATGGTCGTTGGCGTCTGGCTTCCAGAGCCATTCGTGCTCGGGATCGTCGATGCGGGTCTTGCGCCACGGGTCGCCCGGCAGGTGCCGGATGCCCCACATGTAGCACATGGCGTAGCCGGGGGCCGCGCCCTGGGAGTGGAAGGAGTGGTTGATGACCAGGCAGCCGTTGTGGCCGGTCTGGTAGACCTGGCCGTTGGCGAAGCCCGCGCCGAAGCCGTTGGGATAGTCGAAGCGGTAGAAGTAGACCTCCGGCTGCGGATGGTGGTGCGGCGGATAGCTGGACCACTTGCCCGGATAGTTCAGCACCTCGCCCAGCACCATGTTGCTGTACGGGGCGGACTCATAGTCGAAGAAGGTCTGGATCTCGCGCTGCATGCAGCCCATCAGCTCGCCGTTGGAGCCCGCGTGCTGCACCATGATGTCCTCCGGCCCGTACAGCCGCGCCGGGAACTCGCGCTCGTTGTCGGTGAGCTGCACGTACAGCTCCGCGTGCTCGATGGCCTCGACCTTCACCTTCGTGCCCCTGCACACGTGCAGGCAGTAGGCCGCGTAGTGGAAGGTGTCCGGCCGCACGGCCTCCTTGGTCTCATCGCCATAGGTGAACGTCACCTTGCCGATCAGCAGGTCGATGGCCAGCTCCTTCTCCGGCTCCTCGAAGTCGTAGGTGTCGCCCGGCTCCAGCACCAAAAGCCCCACGTCCATGTTGGTGTTCGCGTCGTTCAGGCCCATGGTCAGATACGGGGTGTAACCCCTTGTCGCTTGTTTCTGGATATACATGCTCTCGTCCCCCTTTTCAGTGAGAAGTGAGGAATGAGGAGTGAGGAGTTATGGAGGAGATCCTTGCGGATCTCTTTTGATCCACCCCGTCCTGCGCGCATCCCCCGTAGGGGCGCCGTTGCGGCGCCCGCATGCCTTCCCCTTTTACGCACCGCCGCTACTCCGCTAACGCACCGGCGTCCGCGCAAGCGGGCCGCCGGCAGCGCCGCCCGGATTCAAAGAATCCCAGGGCGGGCTGGTCGCGCTTCCGCAAAGCGGAGTAGCGCGACTGCTTAAAGCGGAAG
>JAFUWR010000298.1 GCA_017471125.1 Clostridia bacterium
CTGCGCTCCCCCGGCTCGCCCGTTTTGTCGCCCTCGGGCGGCTTGCCCTCGGGCTGCTGCCGCTTCTCGGCGTCGTTGGGCGCCTGCTCGCCGCCGTCGGCCTCGTCCCCGCCGTCGCCCTCCCCGCCGCCGGGCTTCATGTTCCGGGCCTGCCTGGGCTTGTGCCAGAGGACGTGGTCGTCCACCTCGAACAAGGGATACCAGCCCGGCTCCGGGCGGTGGTCGGCGAAGTAGCGGTAGAGCTTCTCGGCGGTCAACGGCCTCACATCTTTGCGCAGCCTTTCGATGACCCCGCGCCGGGCGTCGTCCCCGGGCTGGGCGAAGCGGTCGCCCTCCAGGGACAGCAGCACGTCGGCCACCGCGATGTCGCAGGCCAGGTCCCACCGGGGCTGCTCCACCAGCGAGGCGATGAAGGGGTGCCGGAACACGCAGTGCAGCAGCACGTGCAGGTAGTCCCGGGACAGGCCCTGCTGGTCGGCGCGGAGGTAGCGCCTGAGCACGTGCTTCTCGCCGTAGAACAGGTGCAGCCCCTCGGTGGCGAGGGTGGTGTCCGCCGGGACCGGGCGCAGCCTAAACACCGCCATGTCCATGAAGCGCAGGTGCATGACGATGTGGTTCCGCGCCAGCGTCATCGCGCGGCGGGCCAGGTCGGACATGTCGCCAGGCAAGAGAACACCCCCTGTCGATAAGCTAAATCTCGATGACGTAGCGCTTGTAGGCATTGACCACGGTGGTCTCGCCGTACTGCCGCTCGCGCTTGAAGTCCATCGCCCCGTACTGGGGATGGACGTGGCCGTAGACCATGTACCTGGGCTTGTAGCGGTCCATCAGGTCGGTGAAGGTCACGAACCCCCGGTGGGGCAGGTCCTCCTGGTCGCCGACGCCGTGGGCGGGCGCGTGGGTCAGCAGGATGTCGAAGCCCTTGGAGCGCCTGAGCTTCCACCAGAGCTTCCGCGCCCGCCGCGCCATTTCCCGCTCGGTGTACATGTGGGGCGCGGAGCGGTACTTCATGCTCCCGCCCAGGCCCAGCACACGCACGCCGTTGTGGGTGTACACCGTGTCCTCCACGCAGACGCAGCCCTCCGGCGGCTTCTTTTCGTAGCCCGCGTCGTGGTTGCCGTGGACGTACAGGATCGGCGCGTTGGTGAAGCACGTCAGGAAGGACAGGTACTCCGCGGGCAGGTCCCCGCAGGACAGCACCAGGTCGATCCCCTCCAACAGCGACCGGTCCAGGTAGTCCCACAGCGCCTTGTCCGCCACATCCGACAGCGTCAGTATCTTCAAAGGGCTCAGACCTTTCTGAAAATCTATCGCAGGTTACTGTTTCTCCTCCGCCTTCCAGCTGAACTGCGAGGCGTCGGGCAGGTCGACCTCCCGGATGCCCTGCAGCTCCACGAGGGCGCGGGCCTGGGGCTTGAGCGCCCCGGTCTCGGGGAAGCCGCCCACCACGTTGTCCGTCAGCCAGTTCATGGCGATGACGTCGGCGGGGCTCAGGCGTCCGTCGGCGGGGCAGCGGGCGACGCCGGCCTGGTCGCGCATCAGCCCCTCGAAGGGCCAGAACACGCCCTCGCGGATGTGGGCCTTGACCAGCTCCACGAGCCTGCGCAAGCCGCTGCCCACGTCCTCGGACATGACGATGTCCAGCGCGTCGGAATTGAGCCCCCACCAATAGTTGACCGCCTTGGCAGCCTCGGCCCCGTTCTCCTTCCAGGTGCCGTTCAATACGCTTCGGGTCAGCGATTCATAGGTACGGCCCCAGTCGAACACGGGGATGGCCAGGCTGCGCTTCTCGCCGTCGCGGACGGAATACAGCCCGTACTCCACGTCCTGGTGCCTGGGCGCGGACACGTCGCGGCTGGAGATGACGTCGATGGTCGGGTCGGCGAAGGGCTGCTCGGGGTCGAAGTCCTCCCGGGTGGACCAGGCCAGTATGACCTTGGCCCGGGGGTTCACCATCCGCGCGCCCATGGCGAAGGCGTTGATGGAGGACGCCATGCCGCAGATGGGATAGTCGGCCAGGTAGCCGATGTGCCCCGTCTCGGTCATCGCCCCGGCGATCATGCCCACCAGGAACTTGGCCTCGTAGATGCGCAGGTAGTAGGACCGCACCCGCTGCCAGGAGGCCAGCAGGGAGCAGTTCAGTATCCGCGCGTTGGGATGCTTCACCGACGCCTTCATGGACGCCGCCAGCATCACCGGCGAGGTGGTGAAGATGAGGGCGTTGTCCTCGTCGATCAGCTTCTCGATCTCCGCCTCGAACTGCTCCGGGTCGGGGCACACGCGGGCGGTGGTGATGACCTGCGTGCCCAGCGCGTTCTCCAGGTTGATGCGGCCCAGGTCGTGCCAGTAGATCCAGCCGGACTCGGACGGCTCGCGGCTGTACAGGAAAGCCACCTTCACGAACGTCGGCCCGAACAGCGTGGTCATCAGCTTCTTGCCCTGCTTCAATGCCGTGGGCTGCATGATGAGCTCCACGTTCTCCTGCTGCTTGTCCTTCTCGAACTCGCCCCACAGGGCGCTGACCTCGCTCTTGATCTCCCGGTCGTACTTGTGCGGGGCCTCGGCGTACCCGATGGCCTTCAAATAAATCAGGAATGCGTCGCCGGTGGTGATGGGCAGCCGCCGCGTGTCCTCCCGGGCCTTGTAGGCCGCGCGGAAGCGCATGTAGGCCGCCTCGAAGTCCGTGCGCTCCTCGCCGGTCCACTTCTCGCCGGGCGTGTGGCCGGTCAGCTCGTAGAGCGTCGCGAACCCGCCGGGCTTGGAGAACCAGATGTAGTTGATCTGGGTGTCCGCGTAGAAGGGCAGGTATTCAAAGTAGAGCTGGTTCACGGGGTCGTCGGTGCGGGCGGGGATGACCCGGGTGACCTCGGCCTCGATGGCCACGGCGTCCAGGTACTTCATGACGCTGACGCGCTTGTTGCCCTCCAACAGGTAGTACCGGTTCAGGTATTCATAGGCCTTCACCGGCTCCCGCACGCCCTGCTCCACCACGGAGTTGTACAGCGTGTTCCACTTCTGGGAGAACTCGCTGCCCTGGTCCAGCAGGGGCATGAAGTTGGCCGCGAAGGCGTTGGTGCGCCCGCGGGACACCGTGCCCGCCACCTTGGACATGGGCACCTGTATCAGCCCCAGCGACTGCCGGGACAGGGCGTTCAGCTCCTCCTCGATGTCCGCCAGCACCGGCAGGAATGGGTTCTCCCCCCGCTGGATGCGGGCGTGGTATTCCTTGAGGGCGAGCTTCCTCGCCTTGTAGTATGCGCTTTCACTCATAGGATATATATAACTCCTGTTCAGTCGAGAAAATCATGGATCTCCACGTCTATCGGTGAAATTTCCAAAGACGGGAGGAAGATGTCGAAGAAGTCCCGGCCCGCCATCGCCGCGGTGAGCGTGTTGTCGCAGGGATGGAAGGCCAGCGCCGGGGCGTCCCGCAGCGCCGCGTCCACGATCAGCCGGACGGCGCGGTCCGTATCGAATATCAGTCCCAGCGGGCTCGCGGACCCGGCCCTGCACCGAAGCAGCGCTTGCAGCTTCTCCTCCGGCGCGAAGCTCAGCCGGGACGAACCCGCCTGCTTCGAGATGTCCGCGGTGCGGAAGCGGGCCTCCGGGCGGGTCAGGCACAGGTAGAAGTTCTTCCCGTTCTTCGTGGTCAGGAAGATGTTCTTCGGCGTCAGGGCGTGGAGCGCCTCGTCCACCGCCGCGCAGGCCGCCATCGTGGCCGTCGGCGCGTGCTCGGAGATCGTATAAGAGATGTTCAGTTTTTGAAGGTATGCGAGCGCTTCCCGCGCGGCGTCGGTCATCTCTGTCTTAGGTCCTTTCCCTTCAATTGGATGCTCCCGCAGATCGTCTTGTCCAGCAATCGGGACGACACACGCTCGCCGTAGCGCTCCATCAGCTGCTTCGGCGTCAGGTTGGTGGCGATCACGGTGTGCCGCTTCGCGGCGTTGCGCTCGTTCAGCAGGGTGAAAAGGTACTCCACCGTGATGTTGCGCATCATGGGCTCTGTGCCCAGATCGTCGATGAGCAGCAGGGGCACCTCGATCAGCGTCGAGAAGCCTTCATACTTATCATCGTTCCCCACGTGCTGCTGGCGCATGGCCTCGAACATCCGGAAGGCCGTGATGCGGATGGCGGAGAAGCCCCGGGAGGTGACCCGCTCGAAGATGCAGTTCAGCAGGAAGGTCTTGCCCAGGCCCCCCTCGCCGGTGAGCAGCAGGTTGCGGTATTCCGTGGCGGGGAAGCTGTCGGCATACCGGGCGCACATGTTCCGCGCCTTGACCATCTTGTCCCGCTGGCCGTCGGCCTCGGGGATGAATTCGGGGTCGAATTTGGAGAAGTTCTGCTCGTCTACCCCGGCCATGCTGCCGTCCTCGTACTGCCGCAGCCGCAGCCGCGCCTCGAAGCAGTCGCAGAACCGGGCGGGCGCGTCGCCCACGTAGCCGGTGTCCCGGCAGACTGGGCAGCGGTACCGCGGCTCCAGCGCGTCGGCGGGCAGGCCGTTTTGCCTGAGCAGGCCGCGTATCTCGGCGTTGATGGCGAGGCCCCGGGCCTTCATGTTCGCGGCCACGGCGGCGCGGTCCTCGGCGGTGCGGCCGTCCAGTATGGAGCGCATGGCGTTCAGCGCCAGCGAGGCGCTCTCCGCGCGAAGCTCCGCGATGCGCGGGACTTTCGCCACAGCCTCGTTATACCGGCGCTGCTCGTCAAGCTCGTTCAACGTGCGCTGCCGGGCGTAGTCCTCCAGCAGGGCCTGTATGTGTTCGGCGCGGGTCATGCCTTATCCTCCTCTCCGTAGCGGTCCAGATCGACGAAGAAGTCGTCCCCAAAGTCCTCATCTTTATATTCCCGCTGGGCGTAGTCCAGGGCGGGGTTGGCGGGCTTGTCCTGGGGCTGGCCCTTGTGGGCCTCGGACCACTGGGCGCTCTCCTGCTTCGCCTGCTCCACCGTCGTGACGCCGCTCTCGTGCCAGCGGGCCAGCACCTTGTCCATGTAGGCGACCGACCCGCCCTTGTGCTTCGAGCGCTCCGCGGCGTACTGTATCAGCTCGGGGGGATAGAGCTCCTTCCACCCCTCGTAAGTCTTTATCTCCTCGCGCTTCGGGCGCTTGTTCTCATACCCCGCCAGCTTGAACAATCCCTTCAGCTCCCGGGAGAGCGCGCCCATGCGCCGCATGAAGCTGTCGGCCTCCTCCGGGGTGGCGACGCCCTCGTCCCGCCAGATGCTCAGCCGCCACTCCAGGTCCTCGAAGCGGTTCGCGTTGAGCCTGCGGCACTGGACCGCCGCCAGTTGGATCAGCTCGGGCGCGTAGCCCTTTTCGATCAGCGCCTTGTACTGCCGAAGCTGGTCGGGCGAGGGGCGGGGATTGCCGGGGGTCAGCTCCCGAAGCACCTCCACCGCCGGTCGATAATAGGCCGTCAGCGCGTCGCGCTTATTCTCGAGTATGGCGTTCAGATAGCCGATGGACGGGTTCTGGGCGTTGACGGTCTCGCCGCAGGCCTCGAGGATGTCCTCCTGGGTATACCCCCACTCCTCCGTCCAGCGGGTCACGAACTCCAGCTCCGTTTCCGAGGGGTTCTTTCGCGTGATGCCCAGCTTCTTGAGCACCGACTTGGTGACCTGCGTCACGCCGGTCTCCTCGGCGATGGCCCGCTCCACGTCCTCCAGCGTGCGGATGCCCCGCATCGACCACTGCTCCGCGAATTTGTCCACGTTCTTGAACACCGACGGCGGCTTGGGCTTGTCCTTGGGCGATAGCTCGATGCCGTAGGCCACCATGCGCAGCACGGCCTCCTGGGTGAATTTCAGCGTGTCCAGCCAGGACTCGGCCTTGCGCAGCTCCCGGTCGCCGATGAACTCCCCGTCGAACAGGTTGCGCAGCCGGTTGTTGAACTCCCGGTTGGCGTACATCTCCCGGTCCAGCGCGGTGACCGGCCCGTGGCTCTCGTCGCGCACCGGCTGGAGGGCGTAGGTGGGCGGGTTGTCGGTCAGCCGGCGCACCAGCCCCCGGTTCTCCCAATAGGCGAACACGTCGTAGACCTGCGCCTCGGTGATGTGGAAGTGCTTGGCGATGTCCGCGAGGGTGCCGCCCAGCTCCGGGTGGATGGCGAGCATGCGCGTATACAGGTATACCTTCAATTGCAGGTCGGAGGCGTCCACCATGTAGTTCATCAGGAACAGGTTTTCGATGGGCGTGGCGTCGAAGATGGCCGCGCCGTCGGCGAAGGAACAGAATGACATAATACTCTCCATGCGTTCGTGATCGGTCGATGGGCATATTCCCCTATTATGTATATCATATCATAATCACCGTTAAAAAACAACCGTCCCGCCGCCCGCCGTGAGCGCCCGAATTTAATTCTCCGACGCTTGACAGGCGCGAGGGATTCTGATATGATGGTCACACAAGCTGCATATCCACGCGATGAAGGGAACGAGTACCCCGATGGGCCGGATACAGAGAGCTGGCGGCAGGTGCGAGCCAGCGGAGGCTGTCGGGCGAATACATCCCGGAGCAGGCGGTCGAAATGACAGTAGGTCGCCCGGCCCGCGCCCGTGAACGCGCGCAAGAGGCCCGTCCCATTTGGACGGGCGAACGGAAGTGGTACAGCGGTCGACACATCGCCTTCCCTCAACGGGGAAGGCTCATTTGTTTTTTGGGAGGCGGGAAAATGGTATTTACGGAGGAAAGGTTTGCCAAGCACATGCGGCCGATCAACGGCTCGGCCATCCGCGAGATCTTCAAGCTCCTGGCGAAGCCGGGCATGATCTCCTTCGCCGGCGGCAATCCGTCCAACACGGCGCTGGAGCCGGAGGTGGTGAGCGGCCTGGCGCAGGAGGCGCTGGCGAAGTACGGGACTTCACTCTTGCAGTACGGGGCCACGGACGGCTTCAACCCGTTCCGGGAGTCCGCGGCGGAATTTTTGTGGGGCTCCATGGTCAACTGCGAGGCCAAGGACATACTGCCCACCCAGGGCGGCACCCAGGCGTTCGACGTGCTGCTCAAAGCCCTCATCGACCCCGGCGACGCGGTGCTCTGCGAGAGCCCGACGTTCCTGGGCGCGATCCAGGCCATGCGGGAGTACAACGCGAAGCTGGTGCCCATGCCCACGGACGACGAGGGCGTGATCGTGGAGGCCGCGGAGGCGCTCATCAAAAAGCACCATCCGAAGCTGATGTACGTCATTCCCACCTTCCAGAACCCCACCGGCATCACGCTGTCGCTGGAGCGGCGCAAGGCGCTGGCGGCGCTGGCGGACAAGTACGGCGTGGTCATCGCCGAGGACGACCCCTACCGCGACCTGCGCTACGACGGCGAGGCGCTGCCCACCATACAGTCCTTCGACGAGAACGGCTGGGTGGTGTACATGTCCAGCTTCTCCAAGTACGTGGCCCCCGGCCTGCGCGTGGGCGCGGCGGCGGTGACGAACCCGACGCTGCTGCGCAAGATGGTCATCGGCAAGCAGTCCGCGGACACCCACTCTCCCCTGCTCACCCAGGCCATCGTGGACGCCTACCTGCGCAAGGGCCTGATGCCCGGCCATTTGGAGCGCATCTGCGGCGACTACCGCAAGCAGCTGAACGCCATGCTGGACTGCTTCAAGTTCTTCCCCGAGGGCACCGTCCACACCGTGCCCCAGGGCGGACTGTTCGTCTGGGCCGCGCTGCCCGAGGGCATGGACGCCATGGAGGCGTTCAAGAAGGCCGTGGACAACAACGTCGCCTTCGTCCCCGGCACCCACTTCTACACCGAGGGCGGCCACATGAACACCCTGCGCCTCAACTTCTCCATGAGCGATATACCGACTATCTATGAGGGTATGGAGAGGCTCGGGAAGGTCATTTCAGAGTGAAGAGTGAAGAGTGGAGAGTGAAGATGGGGCACGGACCAATGTTCTTCCACTATTTCATCTCCACTCTCAACTCTCAACTCTCCACTCTCGACTGAATCAATGATATTGTGAAAGGATACATCAAAATGAACGCACTTGATATTCTCCGGGAGCGCGGCTTCGTCAAGCAGATCACCTTCGAGGACGAGCTGTACAAGGCCTTTGACGAGGGCATGGTGTCCTTCTACGTGGGCTTCGACCCCACGGCGGACAGCCTGCACATCGGCCACTACATCCCGATCATGGCGATGGCGCACCTGCAAAAGGCGGGCCACAAGCCCTTCGCGCTGATGGGCGGCGGCACGGGCATGATCGGCGACCCGTCGGGCAAGTCCGACCTGCGGAAGGTGCTGACGGTCGAGGACATCGACAACAACGTGGCGCACATCCGCGCCCAAATGGAGAACTTCCTGGACTTCGACCCGTCCAAGCCCAACTGCGCCCAGATCGTCAACAACGCGGACTGGCTGCGCGACCTCAACTACATCGACTTCCTGCGCGACGTGGGCGCGCTGTTCTCCGTCAACCGCATGCTGACCGCCGAGTGCTACAAG
>JAFUWR010000299.1 GCA_017471125.1 Clostridia bacterium
GCCCGGGACACTCCCGGCTCGCCGCCGGTGATGACGGCGTACCCCTTCCGGGCGGCGCTTGAGACCAGCTGCTCCACCGCGCCGCGCACGTCAACGTCCGTGCGGATGCCGCCGATGCCCACGATGGCCACGGCGGGCTTCTCCAACAGCGCCCTGTCGCCGCACCAGTAGAAGAACGCCGGGGCCTGGTCGCCCAGCAGCCGCGTCAGCCGCTGGGGATAGCCGGGGTCGAAGCAGGTGACGGCGTCGATGCCCTCCCTGTCCAGGCCCTCCAGCGCGTAGGTGAGCTGCACCGACCGGTGCAAAAGCGTGTAGACCCTGAGCGCCTCGGCCTCCTCGAGGTCCAGGTACATCATCAGCCCGCTCACGTCCGCGTCCAGCAGCTTGCCCAGCCCGCCGTAGCGGGAGCGCCGCGCCGAGGCCATGATCGCCCGGAACTCCGGCATGCTCAATGGCCGGGCGTACTCCTCCCGGTCCGGCGAGAGCGCCATCGTCAGCAGCATCGCCGCGTAGCCGTCGTCGGTATAGTTCATCCTGCCACCTCCGGGAACATCTCTTGTTACGATTATACCATATCCGCGGAGATTTGCAACCCATTATGTATCGTGTCCCAGCGCGGTCCGCAGCTTTTGTAGCGCCTTTTTTTCGATGCGGGAGACGTAGGAGCGCGATATGCCCAGCCGCCGCGCCACCTCGTGCTGGGGCCGCGGCTCGCCGTCCGACAGGCCGTAGCGCAGGCGCACCACCGCCCGCTCCCTGTCGTCCAGCGCCTCGCCCAGTGCCCGGAGGGCGCGGCGGGACTCGATGGCGGTCTCGGCGGCGTCGGGCACGAGCTCCGGGTCGGTGCCCAGCAGCTCGCTCAGCTCCAGCTCGTTGCCGTCCTTGTCCGCGCCCAGGGTCTCCCCCATCAGCAGCGTGTTGCGGTGCTTGCGGTTGGCGCGCAGGGCCATCAGCATCTCGTTCTCGATGCAGCGTGAGGCGTAGGGCGTCAGCCGCCCCGCGTCGGGCTTGAAGGTGCGCACGGCCTTGATGAGCCCCAGCGTGCCGATGGACACCAGGTCGTCCTGCTCCACCCCGGACTGGGCGTACTTGCGGGCGATGTGGGCCACCAGCCGCAGGTTGTGCTCGATGAGCGTCCGCGCCGCGGCCTCGTCGCCTGAAAACATCGCCTCGATGGCCCGCTGCTCCTCCTCCCTGTCCAGCGGCTTCGGGAACGACGACCGCGTCCGCAGGTACAAGAGCATCAGCCAGCCGCTCTTGGTCAGCCACAGCAGCAGTCCAGGCAAAAACATAGGACATTCCCCCTCGTCGGAAGTCTGTCCTACATCCTATTCGGTTTCGACCCGTTTCGTGCGTTTTTCAGCCGCGCTCGTCGATATACCGGCAGGCCGCCAGCGCGGCGGTGGCTCCGTCGGCCACGGCGGTGGTCAGCTGACGGACGCCCTTGGCGCGGCAGTCGCCCGCGACGTAGACGCCCGGTGAGCGGGTCAGGCAGCGCTCGTCCGCGTCGAAGTAGCCGTACTTGTCCAGCGCCGCCAGCGCCGAGAAGGGCTCGTTTTCGGGGATCAGCCCGATGGCGACGAACAGCCCGTCGCAGGGGACGATCTGCTTCACGCCATCGTTCCGGCCCTCGATCTCCACGCCCTGCAGGCCCTCGTCCCCGGTCAGCAGCCGGGTGAGCTTCGTCTCGGTGATGAGCTTCACGTTGGGCTTGGAAAACAGCAGGTCCTGGAGCTTCTGCTCGCCGGTGCACCGGGGCAGATCCTGCAGGATCACGACCTCCCGGCACTTGGCGGACAGCAGCAACGCCTCCTGGAGCGCCGAGTTGCCGCCGCCGGCCACGCAGACGGTCTTGCCCGCGTAGAAGTCGCCGTCGCACACCGCGCAGAAGGAGATGCCCTCGCCCACCAGCGCGTCCTCGCCCGGCAGGCCCAGCATCCTGTGCTTCACGCCGGTGGCCAGCACCACGGCTCTGGCCTCGTACAGGCCGCCCTCCTCGGTGGCCACCACCTTGAACGCGCCCCGGTCCTCCACGGACACGACCGTCTCGAACTCGATCTCCGCGCCCTGGGCCAGGATCTGGTCCAGCGTCCTGTCCGCGAATTCGTTGCCGCTCATCTGCTTGGTGCCCGGGTAGTTCTCCACCTTGGGCGAGTGGGTGATCTGCCCGCCGAAGCCGGTCTTTTCGATCACCAGCGCGGTCTTGCCGTTGCGCAGCGCGTAGAGCGCCGCCGTCATGCCCGCCGGCCCCCCGCCGACGACGATGATGTCATACATATACATGCCTCCATGGTCCAGAAAATACGGGCGATCGTCGATCGCCCGTGTCGCATTTGTCCTGTCGGAATTTTACACCCGCTGCATCAGCCAGCCCTTGATGTCGGACACGCCGCGGTACTTCTCGAAGGAATCGCCGTGGGTGAGCACGAGGGTCGGGGCCTGCTTGACGCCGAACTTCTCCACCAGCTCCTTTTCATCGCTGGCGTTGATGGCGACATACTGTATGCCGGCACGGTCCAGCAGGGCCATGGCGGCCTTGCAGTTGGGGCAGGTGGGCGTCTTGAACAGGATCGCGCCCGCGTCCGCCGGGGCGGGCGTCGGCTCGGCGTCCTCGATGGCGGTGACGATCTGGACGAAGGTGTCCTGGGGCGCCTGCTCGGTCTCGGGCTTCATCAGCGGATGGGCGGGCTCGCAGCAGCCGCGCTCCATCGTGGCCTCCAGCGCCGCGTCCATGTTGGTGTAGGCGGGCTTGGGGCCCTGGTGGGTCAGCGTGGACCGGCCGATGTCATAGACCTTGCGGTCGCGGTACTCCTGGGCCTTGCCGTCGTTCCAATTCTGCACCGGGCGATAGTAGCCGGTGATGCGGCTGTACACCTCGGTCTTCTTGCCGCAGATGGGGCAGGTGAACTGCTCGCCGGTCAGGTAGCCGTGGTCGCGGCAGACGGAGTAGGTCGGGCTCATGGTGTAGTAGGGCAGCTTGTAGTTCTCGGCGATCTTGCGCACCAGGTTCGCGGCGGCCTTCCAGTCGGGCAGCTTCTCGCCCAGGAAGGCGTGGAACACCGTGCCGGAGGTGTACAGGGTCTGCAGCTCGTCCTGGATGTCCAGCGCGGAGAACACGTCGTCGGTGTAGCCCACGGGCAGGTGGGACGAGTTGGTGTAGTAGGGCGTGCCGTTCATGTTGGCGGTGATGATGTCCGGGAACTGCTCCTTGTCGTGCTTGGCGAAGCGGTAGGTGGTGGACTCCGCCGGGGTGGCCTCGAGGTTGTACAGGTCGCCGTACTGCTCCTGGTAGTCGGACAGACGCTCGCGCATGTGGTTGAGCACGTCGATGGTGAACTTCTGGGTCTCGGGGTGGGTCAGGTCGGCGCGCAGCCACTTGGCGTTCAGGCCCACCTCGTTCATGACGATCAGGCCGATGGTGGAGAAGTGGTTGTCGAAGCTGCCCAGATAGCGCTTGGTGTAGGGATAGAGGCCCATGTCCAGCAGCCGCGTGATGACCGTGCGCTTGGTCTTGAGCGACCGGGCGGCGATGTCCATCA
>JAFUWR010000300.1 GCA_017471125.1 Clostridia bacterium
CGCCCCGATGCGGCCGCGCAGGCCCCCGTCCAGGCGGTGGAGCCCGCCCGCGCCCCGCGGAAGCGGAAGAAGCTGTACGTGGAGAACGTGGAGAAGCCCGCCGAGGCGCCCGCCCAGCGGGGCCGCAGCGGGGACGTGGGCTTCGCCACCCGGGACTTCGACGACTTCGATATGCTGGACGCTGAGAGCATCCTCCAGGACAAGGCCGAGGCCGACGAGGGCCGCGCCTTCAAGCCCGACCGCTCCGCGGCGGTGGAGGAGTCCCGCAAGGGCAAGCGCGACGTGGCCGACCTCCCAGATGAGGCGCTGCGCATCGAGCCCCAGGTCTACGAGACCCCCGACGACGAGGCCGACGACGCGCCCTTCGACATCCCCTCCCGGCAGCGGGCCAAGAAGGGCGAACTGCCGAAGATCGAGAAGGGCGAGATGAAGGTCATGGTGGAGGAGGACGAGCCGGAGTACAACTATCCCCCCATCGACCTGCTGCAGAGCGGCGAGTCCGAGGACGTGTCCAAGCACGCCCGGAAGGACCGCGAGAAGGCGCAATTGCTGGAGGACACGCTTTCGTCCTTCGGCATCACCGCGCGGCTGACCGGCATCGCCCACGGCCCCGCCGTGACGCGCTTCGAGCTGCAGCCCGCGCCGGGCATCAAGGTGAGCCGCATCACGTCGCTGTCCGACGACATCGCCCTGAACCTGGCCGCCATGTCCGTGCGCATCGAGGCCCCCATCCCCGGCAAGGCCGCGGTGGGCGTCGAGATCCCCAACGACAAGGTGGAGATGGTGCGCCTGCGCGATGTGCTGGAGTCCTCCGAGGCCCGCAAGCACCCGTCCCGCATCGCGGTGGGGCTGGGCAAGGACAACTCGGGCCGCTACATCGTGGCCGACATCGCCAAGATGCCCCACGTGCTCATCGCGGGCCAGACCGGCTCCGGTAAGTCCGTGTGCATCAACGCCATCATCGCGTCGATCCTGTTCCGCGCCTCCCCCGAGGAGGTCCGGCTCATACTGATCGACCCGAAGGTGGTCGAGCTGTCCATCTACAACGACATCCCCCACCTGGTCTGCCCGGTGGTCACCGACCCGAAGAAGGCCGCCAGCGCGCTGGATTGGGCCGTGGCCGAGATGACCCGGCGCTACAAGCTGTTCGCCGAGCGGGGCGTCCGCGACATCAAGGGCTACAACAAGTCCCTCAAGGAGGGCGAAAAGATATTGCCCCAGATGGTCATCATCATCGACGAGCTGGCCGACCTGATGATGGTCTCCCCCGGCGAGGTGGAGGACAGCATCTGCCGCATCGCCCAGTTGGCCCGCGCCTGCGGCATGCACCTGGTCATCGCCACCCAGCGGCCGTCCGTCAACGTCATCACCGGCATCATCAAGGCCAACATCCCCACCCGCATCGCCTTCTCCGTGGCGTCCCAGGTGGACAGCCGCACCATGATCGACCACGGCGGCGCGGAAAAGCTGCTGGGCAACGGCGACATGCTGTTCGTGCCCAACGGCGGCAAGTCCATGCGCGTGCAGGGCGCGTGGGTGTCCGACGAGGAGGTGCATGCCATCGTCGAGTACATCAAGCAGTCCGGCGAGGCCGTGTACGACCCCGACATGCTCGAGCACCTGGAGAACGCCACCAAGACCGACGCCGAGAAGGAGGAGTACGAGGAGGCCTATGACCCCAAGCTGCCCGAGGCCGTCGAGATCGTGCTCGATTTGGGCCAGGCGTCCATCTCCATGCTCCAGCGGCGCATGCGCATCGGCTACGCCCGGGCCGGACGCCTCATCGACGAGATGGCCCGGCGCGGCATCGTCTCCGAGGCCGACGGCGCCAAGCCCCGCGCCGTGCTCATCACCCGCGAGGACGCGCGGCTGATGTTCGAGGAGGACGAGCAGATGGGGGCGTAGCTGCCCGGATGGGGTGAGGATATGGAGCTTCAGAACAAACTCGGCCTGACCGGCGCGGCGCTGGCGGACGCGGAGGAGCGACTGAGCAAGCGGCGCGCGCGGGAGCTGTTCGAGCGCGGCCTGCTGGACGGCATCGAGGTGGGCACCTACGCGGGCCTGCAGGCCATCCACCGGCACCTGTTCGGCGACATCTACGACTTCGCCGGCGAGACGCGCAGGCTCAACCTGTCCAAGGGCAGCTTTCGGTTTGCCTCCGCGCTGTACCTGGACGAGGCGCTGAGGCAGATCAGCGCCATGCCCGAGCAGACCTACGAACAGATCATCGCCAAGTACGTGGAGATGAACATCGCCCACCCGTTCCTCGAGGGCAACGGCCGCAGCACGCGCATTTGGCTGGACGCCATGCTGAAGCGGGCGCTGGGCGTCGTGGTGGACTGGAGCCGCGTGGACCGGGAGGACTACCTGCTGGCCATGGAGCGCAGCCCCGTGCGCGACACCGAGATACGCCTGCTGCTCAGGGACGCCCTGACCGACCGGGTCGACGACCGCGCCATCTTCATGCGCGGCGTGGACGCCAGCTATCGTTACGAGGGCTACGATCGGTACAGGACCGACGAACAGGCGCCTTGAGATGAAACGACAGGGGCCGCTGCGCGTGGCAGCGGCCCTTTTCATCGCCCGATCTGTCCCATTGTCAAACCCGCGAAAATGCGCTATAATAGGGACAGACGGATGGACGCATCGTCGAGAAGATATTGGGATCTTTTGCGACGACAATGACGAGAAAGGATCGGTGCAAAACATGCGTGAGGTTTTGGATCGAATAGAGGATCGCGGCGTGGCGCGGGGCATGGCGCAGGGGATGTCCCAGGGCATCGCGCGCGGTATCGCTCAGGGCATGGTTCAGGGCGAGGAGAAGAAGGCCATGGAGATGGCGGTGAAGCTGCACCAGATGGGCATGAAGCCCGAGGACATCGCCGGCGTCGCCAACGAGCCCGTGAGCAAGGTGCGGCAGTGGCTGGGGCTTCCCGCCGTGCCGGTGAGGTAATGTCCATGAAAAAGGTAGGTATGGTATCCCTCGGCTGCGCGAAGAACCGCGTGGACGCCGAGAACATGCTGGGCATGCTGCGCCAGCGGGGATTTGAGATCGTGGCGGACCCGGCGGAGGCGGACGTGCTGTTCGTGAACACCTGCGGGTTCATCGAGTCGGCGAAGGAGGAGTCCATCGACGCGATCTTCGAGATGGCGCAGTACAAAAAGACGGGCAAAGCCAAACATCTGTTCGTCACCGGCTGCCTGGCCCAGCGCTATCCCGACGCGCTGATGTCGGAGATCCCGGAGATCGACGGCATACTGGGCGTGGCGGAGTACGCCCGCCTGTTCGAGATGATGGAATCCGCCGAGGCGGGCGCGAAGCCCTGCTACACGGCCAACGGCGCGCGCTTCCTGAACACGCCCCGGGTGCTGACGACCCCGGGCTATTCGGCCTACGTCAAGATCTCCGACGGCTGCGACAACCGCTGCACCTACTGCGCCATACCGCTGATCCGGGGCGGTTACAGCTCCCGGCCCTTCGACGACATCGTGGCCGAGTGCGCGAAGCTGGCCGGCGAGGGCGTGACGGAGGTGACGCTCATCGCCCAGGACACGTCCCGCTACGGCTGCGACCTGGGCGACGGCCACTACCAGCTCCCGGAGCTGCTGGAGGCGGTCAGCGCCATCGAGGGCATCCACTGGGTGCGGGTGCTGTACTGCTATCCCGACTCCACGGAGGACCGGCTGCTGGACGCGATCCAGAAGCTCCCCAAGGTGGCCCCCTACCTGGACCTGCCCCTGCAGCACATCGACGACGACCTGCTTCGGCGCATGAACCGCCGCGGCAGCGCCGACTGGATCAAGAGCCGCATCGAGGAGTGCCACCGCCGGGGCATCACCCTGCGCACGACGATGATCGTGGGCTTCCCCGGCGAGACGGACGCGCAGTTCGAGACGCTGCTGGACTTCGTCAAGTGGGCGCAGTTCGACCGGCTGGGCGCGTTCACCTACTCCGCCGAGGAGGGCACCGCCGCCGCGAAGATGCCCGACCAGATCGACGAGGACGTCAAGCAGGCGCGGCTGGATCAACTGATGATGCTCCAGCAGGCCGTGTCCATGGAGCGCAACCAGGCGCGGATCGGCACCGAATGCGAGGTGCTGGTGGACGGCTATGACGACGACGAGGGCCGCTTCTACGGCCGGAGCCTGCTGGAGGCTCCCGAGAGCGACGGCTGCGTCTGGCTGGCCGCCGACCGCGACCTGACCCCCGGCGAGTACGTGCAGGTGAAGATCACCGGCGCGGACGCCTACGACCTCGAGGGGGAGGTGCTCGCATGAACCTGCCCAACAAGCTGACGCTCCTGCGCATCTGCATGATCCCGTTCTTCGTGCTCTTCGCGAAGCTGCCGGGCTTCGGCATGCAGGTCGTGGCGGTGATCGTCTACATCCTCGCCTGCGCCACCGACGCGCTGGACGGGCGCATCGCCCGCTCCCGGAACCTCATCACCAACTTCGGCAAGTTCATGGACCCCATCGCGGACAAGCTGCTGGTGATGTCGGCCATGATCGTGCTGACGGCACAGGGCCGCATGCCCGACTGGGTGTGCATACTGATGCTGGCCCGGGAGTTCCTGGTGTCCGGCTTCCGGCTGGTGGCCGTGGAGAACGGCCGGGTCATCGCCGCCGGACCGCTGGGCAAGCTCAAGACCGTGTTCCAGATGGTGTCCACCATCGCGCTGATGCTGCTGGTGGCCAGGGACGGCCAGCACCCGCTGGGCAGCGGCGGCGCGGTGTTCGCGTATGCGCTCATGTACATCGCCCTCGTGCTGACCGTCGTCAGCGGCTTCGACTACATCTGGCGCAACAAGGACTGCATCAGCGATATGTAAATCAAAAGGGAATGGCTTTCGGGGCCATTCCCTTTTCGCGTACATGGGCTAAATCTTTTTGAACGCCTGGTCGAGGTCGGCCAGGATATCGTCGACGTTCTCGAGGCCCACGGACAGGCGGACGAGCCCCTCGCCGATGCCGGCGGCGGCGAGCTGTTCGGCGGTGCACTGGCGGTGGGTGGAGGACGCGGGGTGGAGGATGCAGGTGCGGATGTCGGCCACGTGCACCTCGTTGGTCACGAGCCTGAGGGCGTCCAGGAAGGCCATGGCGGTCTCCCGGCCTCCGGCGAGGGTGAAGGAGATGACGGCGCAGGTGCCCTTCAGGTATTTTTTATACAGCGCGTGGTCCTTGTCGGAGGGCAGGGCGGGGAACTTGACGGCGGTCACCTTGGGGTGGCGCTCCAGGTACTCGGCCACCCGCATGCCGTTTTCGTGGTACTGGCGCATGCGCACGGGCAGGGTCTCGAGGCCCAGGTTCAGCAAAAACGCCGAGTGCGCGGCGGGGTAGACGCCGAAGTCGCGCATCAGGTTCATCCGGGCGCGGGTGATGTAGGCCGCCGCGCCGTAGGCCTGGGTGTAGGAGATGCCGTGGTAGCTCTCGTCGGGCTCGGTGAGCTCCGGGAACTTGCCGTTGGTCCAGTCGAACCTGCCGCCGTCCACGATGACGCCGCCGATCTGCACCGCGTGGCCGTCCATGTACTTGGATGTGGAGTGGGTCACGATGTCCGCGCCGAATTCGATGGGCTTGCAGAACACCGGGGTGGCGAAGGTGTTGTCCACGATCAGCGGCACGCCGTGGCGGTGGGCGATGGCGGCGAAGCGCTCGATGTCCAGCACGTCCATAGCGGGGTTGGCCATGGTCTCGCCGAACACCAGCCGGGTGCGGTCGGTGAAGGCCGCCTCGATGACCGCGTCCGGGTCGCCGCCGCTGACGAAGGTGGTGGCGATGCCCAGCCGCTTGAGGGTCACGTTGAACAGGTTGGTGGTGCCGCCGTAGATGCTGCCGAGGCTGACGATGTGGTCGCCCGCGCCGCAGATGTTCAGCACCGCCAGCAGGTTCGCTGCCTGGCCGGAGGTGGTGCACATGGCCGCCACGCCGCCCTCCAGCGCCGCGATCTTTTCCTCCACGGCCATCACCGTGGGATTGCCGAACCGGGAATACACCAGCGACAGGGTCGGGTCGTCGAACACCTTGGCGATCTCCTCGGCGGTGTCGTAGGCGTAGGTGATGCTCTGCACGATGGGCAGCACCCGGGGCTCCGCGTTGCCGGGGGTATAGCCGGCGTGCAGGCACTTGGTCTCGTCTCTCATGTCGTCGCCTCCTGAAACTAAATGAAACGCTTGAAGAAGTCACATTCCTCGTCGTTGCACAGCTTGCCGACGGGGTCGCGCATGTCGCAGTGGAACACGTGGCCGGGGCGGGTGTCATGGTCGCCGTAGAGCCGGGACACGTGGGGCACATCCATCGCGTCCAGCTTCGCCGCCATCACCGGGGCCTGCGCCCGCAGGTAGTCGCCGGTGGAGGTCATGACGAAGGCCGGCGGGAAGGCCGGGGTGACGTGCAGTATGGGGTTCGTCAGCGCCAGGCTCTCCGGCGTGATGCCGCCGGGCAGGAAGTCCTCCATCAGGGACCGGCCCTGCGCGCCCTCGGACACGTCCCGCTCGTAGACGCCGCAGTTCAGCGCCACCGCGGTGGGGACGAAGCCCGCGGGCGGGGCGAAGTCGAACCTGGCCGCGTACTCGGGGTTCGTGCAGACGCAGGCGTACAGCGCCAGCAGGTGCGCGCCCGCGGAGTCGCCCACGGCGAACACATGCCTGTCGTCCAGCCCGTACTCCGCGGCGTGGCCCCGCAGCCAGTGGAACACCAAGTTCGCGTCCTCCAGCGGCGCGGGGAACCTGTGTTCCGGGGCCAGGCGGTAGGTGAAGTTCACCACGCCGAAGCCCCGCTGGGCCAGGCTCATGCAGTAATATTGATAGCGCTCCTTGTCGCCGTAGACCCAGCCGCCGCCGTGGACGCTGACGATCACCGGCCAGGGGCCGTCCCCCGCCCGGGGCGTGTACACGTCCAGCGCCTGCCATTTGGGGTCGTCGCCGTAGACGATGTCGTCGCGGCGCAGGATGTCCGGCGGGGTGGTCAGCCCGGCGTCCCGGATGTCGTCCGAGGCCTTGAACTCGGCCCGCAATTTGTCACTGATCCTGGACATTGTCGTCTCCTCCTTCGTCGTTCGCTTCCAATTTCATCAGCTCCAGCGCCTGGTCGCCCCGCAGGGGCCGGAACCGGCGCACGCAACCCGCGTCCAGCTTGGGGTCGAACAGGCAGGCGTCCCGCAGGTCGCACCACTGGCAGGACGTGCCGACGCGGGACTCGGCGGGGGCCATCGCCGCCTCGCCGCCGCGTATGCCGTCCAGCAGC
>JAFUWR010000301.1 GCA_017471125.1 Clostridia bacterium
ATGTCCCGGTTGGTGGGATCGAGGATGGCGCTGTCAAGGCCGCACTTCATCGCCAGCACCGTGAAGCCCAGGTTCACCATCTTCCTCACCGGCAGGTTGAAGGAGATGTTGGAGATGGCCGCGGTGATGTGGATGTCCTCGTAGCGCTCGCGGATGGTGGAGATGACCTCCTCGTTGGTCTCGATGCCGTTTTCAGACGTGCACAGCATCTCCACCAGCGGATCGATGTGCAGGCGGGACGGCTTGATGCCGTACTCCTTCGCCTTCGCCATGATGTTGTCGAACACCTTCAAGCGGTCGGCGGCGTTCTTCGGGATGCCCGTGTCGTCCGAGCACAGCGCGATGCACTCCCACTTCGGGTTGTCCCGCATGATCGGGAAGATGATGTCCATCTTGTCGCCCTCGCCGGACACCGAGTTGAACAGGCCGGGCCGCTTGCAGAACTTATAGGCTTCCGAGAGCACCTTCGCGGACGGGCTGTCCACGGAGATGGGCAGGTCGGTGACCTCCTGGATGCAGTCGATCATCCACTTCAAGGTCTCCACTTCTTCCGCCTCGGGCACAGATGCGCAGCAGTCAATGAACGTCGCGCCGGCCTCGTCCTGGATGCGCGCGCGCTCTTTGATGAACTCGGAATCCCTGCGGGCGATGGCGTCCGCCACCGCGGGGATGGAACCGTTGATCTTCTCGCCGATGATTATCATGTGTCATCCTCCTGTTCAGTCGAGGTGGTAGATCTCTTCCATGTCGGACCAGAACTCGCCTTCCTTGCGGTCGTCCAGCGGCTGCATCAGCGGCTTGACCACGTCCCACCACGCCTGGGTGTTGGGGTCGGCGGCCATCTTCGCCATGTCGGCGTCGAAGTCGTCGCCGTCGTACTCGAAGTACGCGAACAGCCAGTCGCCGCGGGAGAAGATGGAGTAGTTCTTGAGATTGCACGCCTTGATCATGTCGTTGACGCCGGGCATGGGGTTCGCGTGCCACTTCTTATAGGCCTCCAGCCCGTCGGGCTTGGCCTTGATGATCTGACCGAAACGCAAAAGCATTTTTACGCCCTCCTCAATAGATCTTTCCGGCTTCCTCGAACAGCGCCTTCACGTTCGCCGGCGGCACGTCGGCCTGCAGGGCCTCGTGGCTGGGAGAGATGATCAGGCCGGTCGGGAAGATGGTGCGCAGCTCCTTGACCTTGGCGGCGACCTCCTCGGGCGTGCCGAAGGGCAGCAGGTCCTGGGTGTCCACGCCGCCGCAGAAGGCGACCTTGCCGTAGAACTTCTCCTTGAGGTTGTCCGGCTGCATGCCCGCGGCCTTGGCCTGGATGGGATGGACGGCGTCCACGCCCGCCTCGATGAGCTGCGGGATGGCCTCGACGATGGAGCCGCAGGAGTGATAGACGATCTTGACGCCGTAGCTGTGGGCGATGTCGATCAGCCGCTTCGCGCCGGGCACCACGAACTCGCTGACCAGCTTGGGGCTGATCATCAGGCCGCGCTGGCTCCCCACGTCGTCGCCGATCAGCACCGCGTGGACCTTGCCCTTGGTGGCCTCGAGGAAGATGCGCAGCGCCTTCTCATAGAAGGCCACGATGTGGTCGTCCACGTAGTGCACCATCTCGGGCTCGCTGACCATGTTCATCAGCGCGGTCTGCATGCCGAAGGCGGCGCAGGTGTCCTGGAAGTGGCAGGCCCACAGCATGCCCATGACGGTCTTGCCCTCGGGCGCCTCGGCCACCAGCTTGCGGCACAGCTCGGGGTCGATGTACTTCTCCGGGTCCGGCCAGGGGAAGTTCACGGCCTCCACGTCCTCCAGGTCCTCGCACTCGGCGAAGCAGCCGTCCGCGGTAAGGGTGCGGTGCTCGGTGTCCACGTTGGAGCCGTTCATGTACCAGTCGAACGCCGCGAAGATGGCGTTGCAGGTGGGCGAATGATAGGGGATCTCGACGGCGTAGAAGTCGTCCCCCACCACCTTCTTCAGCTCGCTGGTGTTCGCCACGCCGTAGTATTCGCAGAGCTTGGCCGCCTCCTCGGGGGTCGGGTCGCCCATCCAGCAGGCGGGGCGGTCGACCGGCTCGTAGGCGATGGTCTTGTAGAATCTCTCAAGGCTGTTCATTATAAAATCCTCCCGTGTTTTCGATCCGCCGGCCGCGCCGACGCTTCATATTTTCATAACACCATCATAGCAAACCGCGCCGCCGTTTACCATATACATATCCAAGAAGATACTGTATATTTTTAATGTTTTCGGAGATTTTAGCCCTCCACGGCGGCGCTTTTCGTTATTTACTTTTGTTCAGGCGCTCGCCTTGCGCTTCCCGAGCCTCAGGAAGGAGCCGTCGGACACCTTGGTGGACATCACCAGCACCACCAGCAGCAGCGCGCCCCAGATGAGGCTGGCGTAGTAGGTATTGAGGTTGGAGAACATGTTGACGCCGGTGGCGATGATCTGGATGGTCACCACGGCGATCAGCACGTTGCCGATCTTGCCCATACCGCCGTCGGGCAGCACGCCCGCGAGCACCAGTATGAGGATGCAGCGCATCACATAGGAGGTGCCGTAGTCGGCCTTGGCGGAGGCCATGGTGGAGATCATGATGAGGCAGCCGATGCAGCAGATCACGTCGCAGAGCATGTAGGTGCCGATGACCATCCGACGGGTGTTGATGGCGGAGAACTCGGCGGCCTTGATGTTGGTGCCCACCATGTAGAGCTTCTCGCCGTAGACGGTGTGGTTCAAGAGGAACCAGCACAGCGCGAAGATGAGGAGGAAGATCAAGAGCGGCACCGGCAGGAAGCCGAACAGGTACTTGTGGCCGATCTCGGTATACAGCGACGGCAGGCCCTTGACGGTGTTGCCGTTGGTGAGGGCGACGGACAGGCCCGTCCACACGAGCTGCATGGAGATGGTCGCCATGACCGGCGGGATGTCAAGCTCCGCGACCAGCAGGCCGTTGATGAGCCCGCCCACGGCGGCGATGCCCAGCGCGATCAGTATGCCGACCAATATCAGCGTGCCCGCGGGGCTGTTGGCGTGGTCGGCCATGTAGCGCACGGCCATGATGGTGGCGAAGTTGCCCAGCGCCATGAAGGACATGTCCATCTTGCCGCAGATGAAGCAGAACATGAGGCCCAGGGTCACCACGCCGTACTCCGGGAACTGCATGGCGATGCCCAGCCAGACGTCGCCCTTCCAGAGCATCGCGCCCTTGGTGATGGTGAAGAACAGCAGCACGACGGCCATCAGGCCCAGCAGCATGAAGGTGTAGCTGTGCTTTTCAAAGGTCTTTGATTTCATATTCAGTCGCCTCCTTCATCAGTGCTTCTGGCGCTTGGCCTGCAGGGCGGAGATGGTGACGCCCACCAGGATGACCAGGCCGTTGAAGAACTGCTGCCAGTAGGTGTCGATGCCCAGGATGAGCATGGAGTTGGACACCAGCGATATGATGGCCACGGCCACCACCGTGCCGAACACCGTGCCCTCGCCGCCGTAGATGGACGCGCCGCCCAGGATGACGGCGGGGATGATGGTCATCTCGCGGCCCACCATCGCCTTGGGGATGGACTGGCTCTCCATGCACACGCGGATCATGCCGATGAAGCCGGCCACCGCGCCCACGGAGGAGTACAGCAGGAACTTGGTGCGCTTGACGTTGTAGCCCGCGCGCTCGGCGGACACCTCGTTGCCGCCGATGGCGTACAGGGCGCGGCCGAACATGGTCTTGTTGAGGATGAACGACACGATGGCGCACAGGAGTATCAGGAAGATGACCATCGCCGACAGGGTGAACCTGATCTTGCCGTCCGTGCCCTCGAGGATGTAGAGCTTGCCGAAGGTCTTGAAGCCGTTGGGCAGGGTCGAGGTGATCTCCTTCAAGGCCAAGAGGCCCATGGAGATGCCGGTGAACAGGGTCTGGGTGCCCAGGGTGACGATCATGGTGTTCAGCTTGAAGTTCGATATGATCCAGCCGTTCAGCATGCCCAGCACCCAGCCGATGGCCGCGGCCAGCAGGAAGCCCACTAAGGGGCTCTCGGCGCACCAGCCGTTGTTTAAGCAGATGGTGCACGTCAGCGAGTAGGACAGCGCCGCGATGGCCGGGAAGGACAGGTCGAAGCCGCCGGAGATCATGACCACCAGCGAGCACATGGCGAACATGCCGTCCACCACCATTGTGCGGAGCACCGTCGTGTTCATGCGGGTGAACACGCCCGGGAGCATGAACAGCTTGCCGCCAGACTTGAACTGCACCAGCACACACAGCAGGATCAGCAGTATCAACATATAGAACTCAGTTCTGCGGGTCAAACGCTTTAACTTTGCCTTATTCATGCGCCCGCCTCCTTAACGAATGATTTCGAGGATGTTGTCCTCGGTGATCTGGTCCCCGGTCATCTCGCCCACGATGCCGCCGTCCTTCATGACGATGACGCGGTTGCAGTTGACCACCACCTCGGCCAGGTCGTCGGAGATGATGATGACCGCCAGGCCGTTGTTCGCCAGGTCGTGCACCAGCGCGTGGATGTCCTGCTTCGCGCCGATGTCCACGCCCACGGTCGGGCCGTTCAATATAAGCACGTCCAGGTCGTTGTTGAGCCACTTGGACAGCACGATCTTCTGCTGGTTGCCGCCGGACAGGGTCGATGCGTGCTTGTGGGCGTCGTCGGTGGCGATGGAGAACTTTTTGACCCACTCGTTGGATTTTTCAAACAGCTCGTCGTGCTTCAGCGTGCCCAGCGCGTGGGTCAGCTGCTTCAGTGATGAGAGCATGATGTTGTCGGCGATGGGCTGGCGCAGGCACAGGCCCTCGGTCAGCCGGTCCTCGGGCACGTAGCCGATG